>NZ_JASGFR010000032.1:0-38418 GCF_047605405.1 Rhodomicrobium sp.
GGCCGAGCCGTTTCGTTGGGCAAGGGCTGTTGATGCGGCTCCGTCCTGAGTTGAGGCACGGGCTGGGGCGGAAGGGCGGGATATCCATCGCCGGAGAGGCCGAAGCCCGGCTCAAGGCGCGGGGCGTCGTCGTGCGGCGCGTATCCGCTTTGCGGCAAGGGAGGCGGCGTCTGCGCGGGGAGCGCGGGGCCGAGAGACGGCGGCTTGGACACGGCCGTCGCCGGTGCTGCAGGTGGCGGCGCTGAGAGCGCCGGGAAGGCCGGCGGAGTAGAGCTTGCCGCTTCCTTCCGCTGTTCGGCTTCGAGGATGTCGCGAACACTGGCCAACATGTCGTCCATGCCGTCTTGAGCGTCGTCGGCAGCGGGCGCGCTCGTCTTTTGAGGGGGCGGAGCGACTGAAGTCGGCTTGTTTGCCTCCTGGTGCGTCAAGGGCTGGGAAGGCACGGGCGGGGGAGCGGTCTCCTGCGGCCGGTGCGGGGTGCGGGATGACGCGATTGCGTGAAGCGCCGCCGACGGGTTGAAGCCGTTCGCCGCAAGGATCGCCGACGCGTTGCTTTCCGGTTCCCGCGCTATCGCCAAAAGGGCGAGCGCACCGTCGATTTCATGGCGTCCGGCCCGCGCCGCGTCCTGAGACGCCGCAATGAACAGCGTGTCGAACTTGTAGCTGAAATTCGGCGGGCGTCCATCCGGCACCGCGAGCGAACTCATTCTGTTATTCACCGTGTCGGTGACGGCGGCGCGAATGAGCGCCACATCCGCACCGATTACCGTGAGGAGCCGCGACGCGTCCGGGTCGTCGAGAAGCGTGAAAAGCAGATGTTCGAGCGTGACATAGCGATGCGAGCGCTGCTCCGCGGCGCTTCGCGCGCGTCTCAGCGTGTGATCGAGATAAGTGGTCCGCGGCAATTCCACGGTCGCTTCGGAATGGTCGTTCATGGTCCCCACCACGGCCTTCCAGGCGAATGCGCGATCAGGCGCGCCCCGCGCCGAAAATCTACCGGCACGATCATCGGAACCCGGCCTCGGTTTTGCGCCGAATGCAGGAGATCACATTTTTCGTCGCAACAATAGGCGGACGCCACGGATCTGGAAAGCACAACATGAAACGGAAAATGTAAACAAATCCGAGATTCAGGCCCGCTCGGCATGCATAACACCCTGTCGGCATCCGATGATCCGCGAAAATCTCATGCGAAGCAGGACATTGCAGGCGCCGTTTGGAAAAACGCGGCCCTGGGGGGCATTTCGGGATGGCAAGAGGCCGCCCATATCAAGGTCTTTAGGTCAGCTCGGGAACGCCATGGCAAAACTGACAAAACCGCCATCAGGAAAGGAGCAAACGCCGCTCGCAGAAGAACCGAGCGGCCGGTCGGAAATCGACGCCTTTCTCGATCGCATGCGCTCGACGCCGTCTCCCTCCTCCGGACATGGGCGGCTGATCTTCGCGATGGACGCCACCATGAGCCGCCAGCCGACGTGGGACATGGCGCTCAAGGTGCAGGCCGACATGTTCGACGCAGTGAAGGCGGTGGGCGGCCTCGATGTGAAGCTTGTCTTTTTCAGAGGCACGGACGAATGCAAGGCGAGCCGCTGGGTAAGCGATGCGGGGGCGCTTGCCCGGCTCATGACCGCAGTTTCGTGCCGGGGCGGCTACACGCAAATCCGCAAGGTTCTGAACCATGCGCTCGCCGAAGCTCGGGCGGGTAAAGTCAGCGCGCTCGTGTATGTCGGCGACGCCATGGAGGAAAATGTCGACGAACTGGCCGATCTTGCCGGAAAGCTCGGCCTTCTGTCGGTGCCCGCGTTCCTCTTTCAGGAAGGCGACGACGGGATCACGCAGGCGGCATTCCGCGAAATTGCGCGTCTGACGAACGGCGCGACCTGCCGTTTCGGTCCGGGCTCGGCCGCCGAGCTTCGCGAACTGCTGCAAGCCGTCGCCCATTACGCCGCCGGTGGACGGCGCGCACTTGCAGACTATGCAAAAGGCCGCGCCGCACCTACGGTGCTGCTTGAACAGATGTCGAGACGATAAGCGCTGAGAAGCCGGGGGCGCAGCTATTTTACAGCTCTTTCTCCTGTTGGTCGGTTTGGGAGCGGGCCTTTACCTGCTCGGCTATCTGTCGCGCGCGGATATGGGCAAGCTCGCGGTTTATTTGCGCAAGGGCAGCGTGGTGCTCGCGGCCTTCGTGGCGGGTTTCGTACTCACGCGCAATATCGGCGTGGGAATGCTCGCCGGAATGGCGGTCTGGTCTTTCATGCAGCGAACCGGGTGGTTTCCCGGCAAGGGCAAGATCGGCACGGGCGCTGGCGCATCGGGCGTGCGCACGCCATGGCTCGACATGACGCTCGATCATCAGACAGGGGCGATTTCGGGCCGCTTGCTCAAGGGGCGGTTCGAGGGCAAGGCGCTCGACGATCTTTCGGAAGCCGAGCGGGGGGAGGTCCTCGCGGAACTTCGCGCCAACGATGCGCAGGGAGCGAAACTTTTCGAGGCGTGGCTCGATCGCGTCTCTCCCGATTGGTCCGCGGGGGCGCGCGGCAGCAGCGCGAACGCGGGGCCGTCGCGGGCGATGACGCTTGATGAAGCCTATCTCATTCTCGGGTTGAAGCCGGGGGCCAGACGCGACGATGTGCTTACAGCGCATCGAAATCTCATGAAGCGCTTCCACCCGGATCAGGGGGGCTCGAATTATCTGGCCTCGCAGATCAACGCCGCGAAGGATCTGCTTCTGAAAAATATCGGCGTCTGATCGCGGGACACCCCGGCGAAGCAAGCGGCTTGCCGAGGTCTTCCAGAATCGGAGCTTCAGATTTGGACATTTGAGAGAGCGTCTCAAATGTCAAATTCGCTCCATTAGTGGCGAAGCGTCAGCGAAGCGGAACCAGCCGATGTGCTGAGTTGCACGTTCTGAGTCCGGCCGTTCACAGTCACGCGCATGCTGCCGGTGACGCCATATTGCGGGTTGTGGAAGCTGCCGACATAGGTGTTGGCGCCGACGCGTTTCAGCCGCGCGCTCTGAGAGACGTTGCCGGATGCGGTCGCGCACGTGCCCGTCATGACGACGGAGCTACCGCCACCGGAGTAGTTCGCGCGGCAGCGGGCCCGTTCCGGCTGTCCGCCGATGACGACGGTACCGCCGCCGCTCCAAGAGCCGGCGATGGAAGATCCTTCGGCGCGGGGTTCCGCCGAAGCGCTGAGCGAGAAGACAAGGGCAGCCGCCACGGCGGCACCATAACCGGCACGCATTACATGGATTGGTTTCACGGTACGCCTCCTGATTGTGAGTCCGTCATAAGGTCGCGTCTCTAAACAAAGGGTTCCACGACAACGGCGCTCTATTGGGCTGGTTCCGCCTCCGTTTCGACCCCGAGCCCATTTCGACGCGTCAGGCGCAAGAGAAACATAATGATTGGCCGCAGGACGAAGAGATCTGCCACCAGTGCCGCGATCATCGCGAAGGCCGAAAGCCATCCGAACAGCCTGAGCGACGGCAGGTCCGAAAACACCGTTACGGCCAGCCCGCAGGCAAGCACCACAGTCGTCAGGATGAGCGCCGGACCGACAAGCACAGTCGCGCGCTCCACGGCAAGCTCGGGCGGCTGACGGGGCCTGTCCTCCCGCCTCAGCCTGTTCAGGAAATGGATTGTCGCCGACAGGCCGAGGCCGAAGGACACGGTCAGCGCGACGACGCTTGCGAATTGCAATCCGCTTCCGACGAGCCACAGCAACACGCCCGAGGCGAGAATGGGAATGATCGCAGGCAGGATCGCCGACAGCATCACCACGAAGGAGCGGAAGGCGAGGCCGATAAACGCGGCGACGAACACGATTTCGATGGTGAGCGCCATATTCAGCCGCTGGATCATCAGCGCGCTGTTGCGGGCGGCGACGGCGGAAAGACCGGTGACGGCGACCGTATAGCCGGGGTTGGCCTCGCGAACGGTGTTCAGCGTCGCGTCGAGCTGGTTCACGAGCGGCAAAAGCTCGTTGGCGTCTTCGTCCGGGATGTAGCCCGACACGACGACCGCATCGCCCTCTTTCGCCAGGAAGCGCTGCACGAGATGGGGCGGCAGATAGCCGATATAACGCTGCAAAGTCTCGATGTCGGAGCGGCCGAGCTTCTCCGAGATCCAGCGGCGCAGCGTCTCCACGGACCAGACGTTGCCGACGCCCTTCTGATGCTCCACGGCGGCGTGCACGTCGGCGAGCACCTTGAGCGCCTGCGGATCGTAAGCCGAAACGCCTTTGGGAAGCTCGATCAGGACGTTGATCGGGTTCGAGCCGGTGAGCTTCGCGTCGAGGCGCTGGCTCGCGGCGACGGCCTGCCGCTTGTCGGGAACCTGATCGGCGAGCCGATAGCGGGTTTCGAGACCGACATAGATCGAGGCCAGCCCCGCAACGGCGAGGAGGGCGATGGCGCTGTAAAGCCCCGGCCGGGCCACGACACGATGCGCGATCCATCCGCAGAAGGCGCGCAGCGCGTCAACGGCGGTATCGGCTCCGTTCATGCTGGCCGCGAAGGTGGTCTCCTTGCGCACCAGCAGCACGCCAAGCAGCGGCAGCACGGTGATGACGGTGACGAGCGCGATCACCGTGGCGATGATGCCGCCTTCGCCGAAATGGCGGATCATGTCGGAGCTTGAGAACAGGAGCGCCACGAAGGAGAAGGCCGCCGTCGCGTGTGTCAGCACGCAGGCGGGGCCGACGATCAGGATCGCGTTCCTGAACGCCTGATATTTGTTGTCGCCACGGATGAGCCTGTCGCGCGCGGCGAAGGTGAGCTGCATGCTGTCCGAGAACGAGATCACCATGATGAGCGGCGTCATCACGTTCAGGAATGTGTTGAGCGTGAAGCCCATCCAGCCGAGCGCGCCTTGCGCGAACAGGATCGCCAGCAGAGGCGGCGCGGCGGCGATGACCATGAACGACAGGCGCCGGAAAAAGATGATCGCGATCAGGCATCCGGCGAGAAAGCCGATGCCGTTATAGAGGAGTTGGTCGCGCTCGACGGCGGTGCGGATTTCGAGGCGCATTACCGGCACGCCCGACAATTCGGCCTTGAGGCCGGAGCCTTCGAGATCCAGCGCGGCGGTTTCGCGGATCTGCCGCACCACATCGGCAATGCGGTCTCCGTTTGCGACGGCAGGATCGATGGCGATGACAATGAGCGCAAGCTTGCCGTCGTCGGACAGGAACTTGCCCTTGATGATGTCGTTGGCGAGCACACGCTTGATGAGCGCGTCGTATTCCTGGCCGTCGGGGAGGTCCGCCGGGAACAGGGGGCCGGGAAGTTTGCCAGCCTCGGGAGCTTCGCGCGCCGAGAACAGGGACAGAATGCCTCGCGTGCCCTCGATGAGCTGGACGTCGGTCACGAGGTCGCGCAGCTGATCGATGCTGTCCCGATGAAGGAGGCGCTCGCCCTCGACCACCATCAGCACGTCGAACTCATGCGAGGGAAAGCGCTTCGTCAGATCCTCGAACTGGCGGAACTCCGGCGTGTCGGAGCGGAAAAGCGAACTGAGCGAGTCGTCCACCTGCAGCCGGGCCACCCCGAAAGCGGCAATGATGGAAAGAAGGGCGACGAGAACCGCCGAAAGGATGGGCGTGCGCAGTGCGATCAGCCCGGAACGCTCGACCCCGAGAACGAGGTTGTCGGCCTTGGCGGGGGGGAGCGATGCGGGGCTTCTGGCCTCCGGGCCTGCGTGTCGCTGGTTCCCATCAGTGCCGTCCATAAGAGTCTGCCCCCTCGAAATCTGTCTGTCTGGCCCATCCGGCAAATCTCACGCAACCCCGGAAAACCGCTCTCGCGCGTCGCCGCGTAACCGTTAACAGCCGACGCAAATAAGGGCTGCGGGGAGCGTTTGTTTAAGAGACGAATTGCCTCACACAATTAATTGAGCCCGGCCATGGCTCCCCACGAAGCCGTCGCAACTGCACCATTGCCGAGTTAGATTAAACCTCAATGAAGCAAGCTCTGCGGACACGGCGGCCGCTCAAGCCGGACTATGGGATCGACAAGCCAAAGGCACTTGCGCGGCTTTTCCTCGCGGGTATCGGCGCCCTTGCGGCGGGGTATCTGCTGCCGTCTCACAAGGCCGCGGGGGCGCCGGTCCCCCTTCTCGGCCCGACGCTCCTCGCGCTCGGCTGTCTCAGCCTCGGCGCTTGTGCGCTCATGCTCGCCTGGTCGCTCAGGGGCAAATTCGTCGTACGCGATCGCATGCTGAACCTCATTCGCTGGCACGGAAACGAAACCGTGCTCGACCTCGGCACCGGACGCGGTCTGCTGGCCATCGGCGCGGCGAAGTGCCTGAAAACCGGGATGGTTGTCGGCATCGATGCGTGGGAAAGCGAGCGGGCCTTTGCGACGATCGAAGATGCACAGCGCAATCTCGAACTGGCGGGCTTTGCCGACCGCGTGGAATTACGCAATGACGACCCGCGCGATATCGGTTTTGTCGACAACTCCTTCGATGTGGTGCTTTCGCTCCTGTTCCTGCATACGCTCGACACCGAAGCGGCGCGAGCTGCGGCATGCCGCGAAATCGCGCGGGTTCTGAGGCCACGCGGTATTGCGGCTATCGCGGATGTCGAGCATTGCGCCGAATACGCGAAAGCGCTCGATGCCGCCGGGCTTAAGGTCGACAAGCCGCGAACGCTTCAGACGCTGGCGTGGACAACGCTTGAACTCGTGGTCGCACGCAAGATCTGACGGCATCAGGCCCGCCAAGCGCGCGCATCACTCAAGGGCGCTGTTCTTTCTTCGCGGCGCGGAAGCCGGCTGCGGCGGTGCTTTTCTCGCAGATGTAAGCGCCCCGCTTTGTCTTCCCGTAGGTCTTGGCGGTCGCGTAATGATAGACTTTCGACGAGAGGTTGGCCCACACGACCGTGTCGTCGGGGCAACTCGCCTTGGCTTCGGTCTCGCTCGCGAACTGGCCGGTGCCGAGAGCGGCGGGCGCCTTTGCCTTCTTGGGCGCAGGAGCGGTTTGCGCGGGGGTGCCCGTCTGTGCCGTGCCTCCGAAGGGATTGGGAGTCGTCGTCTGCGCCGCAGCCGATCCGGCCACAAGGCCAAGTGAAAAAAGACATGCAACCACGAAACATGAAGACTTTTTCACGAACAACCTCATTGAATACTTGGTGATGGTCTCATTTTTTTGAAGATCGGACTGCAAAACGTCAATTTTGAGGAAACAGAGGAAAGCCGAGTCCGTTTTCTGTCGACGCGGAGGCCGCTCGGGACCAGCCGGCGGAGCCGAGACTGGCGCCAGGCGCGGCGTTCGGGGCTGGCGCATGCAGGATCAACGTTCTCACGAGCAGATAAAGCACGGTCGCATTGAACAGATGCCAGAAGTAGTGAACGCCGACCGGGATGTCGTTGCAGAGCGGCATGTCGAGCGTTCGCGCGGTGAACGACACGGCAAACACAGCGGCCGCGGCGTAGAACGCCTGGCCCGCCGCCGCATTCCGCAGCCAGATTCCCGCACCCGCCGCCAGCATGAAGAAAAGCGACGGCAGGTACATCGCGCCGCCCCACAGAACAGGGGCGAATTCCTCCGCCTCAAGATAGAAGGTGGTGGCGAAGAGAAGGACGCAAGCGGCGGCCTTGAGCCATGCCGACCATTGGAAGAACACCGTCAGTATCATCCAGCAATAGAAGATCATGAAGACGAGGATCGGGATGACATCGACCCACTCCGCCCACTTGGTCGCGATGGTGTGAAAGACGAAGCTGCCGACACCCACGACACCGATCAGGATGCAGAGCGCCTTGATCGCGGCACTGTGCGCATCGTCCCCTTTCTGCGACCTGAGCTTCCAGGCGGCCCAGGCAGCAATCAGAAAAGCGAAATTGGAGATCGCGTTGAGCGGCTCCGCGTCAAAGGAGGCGCCTGTCCGCTCGCAGTAGATGTCGACAGGGCGGGACAGAGATTCGAGCAGGCTGCCAAAGTCCATGGGCGCTCTCCTTTGCCTTTACTTCACGAGCTTTAGCCGAGCCGCGTCGCGCGGGCAATAATCCGCTTGCATGAAACGCAGCGTGGTGCCTGAACCCCGCGTGTCCTGAACGAACGGGGTTTTCTGCTGCGCAAGGAGAGATCATGGCGACGATTTCGAACGGGGACGAGTAAAACCCACACGCCTGAGGATGGCATGGTCTCAGGAACAATTGGCGGAGATAAGCGGCGTCAGCGTTCGCCCCGTTTAGCGCATCGAGCAGGGAGGCAATCGCATCTCCGGCCATGAAGGGAGCGGACCATCGCGAAGGCGAAAGCGCGGTCGCCCCATGAGGCGAATAGGGCCGCTTCGTTGAGCGGCCCCGTCGTTTCACGCCACCGGTTCGGAATGAACCGGCAGGTCGATCATCGCCATCACGAAGCCGCTCGTGTCGTCAACGGCTTCCTCCCAGAGCGAGATGTAGGTCGGTAGCGCGGGCAACACACGCCCGACGACTTCGCCGTGATCGAACAGCAGTTCCGCCTCATACTTGCGGCAGATGCGCTGCATCTTGTGGTTCTCGGCGAGGCAGTTCATGTAGAGGCGCTGAATGCCCCGGTTCCGCGCCGCGCGGATGATGCGGCCCAGCAGTTCGGTGCCGACGCCCCTGTTCTGATAGTCGTGCTCCACCGAAAACGCGCCTTCGGCGTCCGCCGACCACGCATCGCCGATCTGCCGCATCTCCGCTGCGGCGCGCATTTCTCCTTCGACAAAGAAACCGTAGACGAGGCACTTCATCTCTCCCAGCCGCGAAGCATAGTCGATGATGAAGGCGTCGCTCACAGCCATGCCGAAGCGCATCCGGCGACTGTCACGGTCAAGTCTCAAGAGGTGATCGCGGAATTTGTCGGCTTCCGACAACCACATCTTTCTGATCGTTCCTCCCCAGAGGTGAGATTCAGGCATTGGGAACCTCCTTCTGGATGGTTGCGAGCCAAATGTTTCGGCTCCTTTGGCGTACAATTGTAGCAGGCGCCGTCATTGTGCAAGTGCGAAGAGCGCGAAACATAGGCGCATGGCACCTATGCCGCCGAATGAAAACGCCATGTTTACAATTGACCTGTGGAACCGAAGCCACCGGTGTTTCGCTTTGTCGCGGGAAGTTTGTCAGCAATTTCCAGTCTCGCCCGCGTCACCGGGGCTATCACGAGTTGCGCTATTCTGAAGCCTCTTTCGATGGCGTAGGGCTCGCTGCCGAGGTTGATCAATAAAACTTGTACCTCGCCGCGATAATCCGAATCGATCGTGCCGGGCGCGTTCAGGACCGTCAGTCCGTGGTTGAGCGCCAGCCCGGAGCGAGGGCGAACCTGCCCCTCATATCCATGCGGCAGCTCCAGAGCGATGCCGGTCGGGATCAGCGTGCGCTCCCCCGGAGCCAGGAACAGAGCGTGCCCCGGCTCCAGCGCTGCCGCCAGATCGAGACCAGCGGCGTGCTCGCTCGCATAAGCGGGCGGGTTCAATCCCTCGCCATGGGGCAGCACATTATATCGGACGACGACCTCGCTCATGAACTTCCTTCTTGTCGGGAGGTGGCGCGGCACACCGCGCTGAGATGTTCCGCCGCCGCGCGCATGAGCCGTAATGCCACGTCCTCCTTGGACAGGGCAGGCCAGCTTTCCACGCCCTCGTTGCGGATTACATGCACTTCGTTGTGATCGCCGCCGAAGACGCCACGCTCCGGCGAGACATCGTTGGCGACAATCCAGTCGGCGCCCTTGCTCGCGCGTTTCTTCGAGCCGAGCGCGAGCGCGTTGCCGGTTTCGGCAGCGAACCCGATGACAAGCGACGGGCGACCTGTCCCGCGCGAGGCAACGGTCCTGAGGATGTCGGGATTCTCGACGAGACGAAGCTGGGGAGGGCCGTCTTCGCCTTTCTTGATTTTCTCCGGCTCGACTGCGGCAGCGCGCCAGTCGGCAACGGCGGCGGCGAATATGGCAATGTCCGCCGGGAGCGCGGCCTCGACCGCGTCGAACATTTCGCGCGCGGTTTCGACATGCACCGTCGCGACGCCCCCGGGATCGGGAAGCGCGGTCGGTCCGGCCACGAGCGTCACGCGCGCACCGAGACGTGCGGCGGCGGCGGCGATGGCGTAGCCCTGCTTTCCGCTCGAACGGTTGCCGATGAAGCGGACGGGGTCGAGCGGCTCGTAGGTCGGCCCGGCGGTGACGAGCACGTGCCGCCCCGCCAGTTCTTCGCTGCTGGAGGTATCCTCTTTCTCGGCGGCTTTCTCGGCCGCAACTGCACTCTTGCCGCAAAGCCTTCTGCCGTTCTGATGGGAAGGACGAGCCGCGTTGCCCTCAAAAATGGCGTTTGCCGCGCTGATGATCTCGTCCACCTCCGCCATGCGGCCGACACCCCACTCGCCGCAGGCCATGCTGCCTTCGTTCGGGCCGACGAAACGAACGCCGTCGGCGGCAAGTTGCGCGAGATTGCGGCGCGTGGCCGGGTGCGTCCACATGCGCCAGTTCATGGCGGGCGCGGCGAGAACGGGCTTGTCGCCCGCGAGGATGACGGTGCTGGCGAGGTCGTCCGCGATGCCGTGCGCCATCTTCGCCAGGAGGTTGGCCGTGGCGGGGGCCACGATGATGAGGTCGGCCTCGCGCGAAAGGCGAATATGACCGATCTCCGTCTCGTTCTTGAGGTCGAAAAGCTCGGTGAACGCGGGCTCCTCGGACAGCACCGCCACCGAAAGCGGCGTCACGAACTCCTGCGCGGCGCGCGTCAGCACGCAGCGAACCTTCGCGCCGCGTTCTCTGGCCCGGCGGATGAAGTCGAGGCATTTATAGGCCGCGATGCCGCCGCCGATGATGAGGAGGATGGATTTTCCGTGCATGTCCGGCTTTCCGATTGCGGCGAAATCCTACAGCGGCCGACGGCGGGAGTCATCATCGGCGGTCACCTGCCGAGAGGTGTGCGGGCGGCCCGGCGGTACGATCAAAGGCGGAAGGCTTGCGGGACGGTCGCGCCCCTGCGGCTCATCGCTTACAAGGAAGGCACCCAGAGCCGATCGACGTCACCCGAAGCTGTTACCCCGCTTGCGCCCTTTCAACGGACAAAAGCGGCGCTTAAGGCGATGTTTCACGGTCGCCTTCCGGAAGCGTGCGATCCCCTTCGCCCAGCGGGCGCTGCATGAGAACGCTATCCACCCATCGGCCAAACTTGAATCCGGCGGAGACAAGAACGCCTGCCGGACGAAAGCCCATGCGCTGATGCAGCGCGATGGAACCGGCATTGCCGCTGTCGCCGATGACCGCCACCATCTGTCGCCATGGCCCCGCTTCGCACCGGGCGAGCAACGCGCCGAGAAGCGAACTGCCGATGCCGCAGCCTTGCAGGCCGTCGGCGACATAAACCGAATCCTCGACCGTATGGCGATAGGCCGAGCGTAGCCGGTAGAGTCCGGCATAGGCATAGCCAACGACCGCGCCGCCGCGTTCCGCGACGAGATAAGGCAAGCCGGATGCGAGCACGCTTTTCCGGCGCGTCGCCATTTCGCCGACGGACGGCGCCACTTCCTCGAAACTCGCCAAGCCGTTCAGCACATGATGCGCATAGATGGCCTGAACGGCCGCCATGTCGCTATCTCGCGCGTTGCGCACCGAAACCGGCATGGCTGCCGCGTCTCGCGCGTCTCTGTTTGTCATGACACCATCGCGAAGCCGAAGACGAAAGGCCCCAAGCTAACCCTTCCGCCAAGCTTGCGCCAGCGTTCGCATAAAGGGTGGTGAGCGCTTTTTCGGCGGCCTCAGTCGACGGGACGATAAACCCCTGCCGTCGCGTCGAACATCAAGGGAGTTGTTATGACCGGACGCGCCGCGCGCCGGATACGACGGTCGGTCCGGCGGATTGCCGCCTCGACCCGGTCAGCCTCGCGCCTGAGCCAGCGCAGGGCAAAGACGAGCATGAACGCTCCCAACGCAACAGCAAAAACCTGTGACATCACTGACAACCCCGACAATTTACATGAACGCGTCGGCCAAGCCGACTACAGCCCGAAGCGCGCCCAGATCGCACGCTCTTCGAGAGCAGAGATCAGATCATCAGCAAAACCTTGTGCGAAGCTGATACCAACCCCTGTGCCGGAAACCGAAACGCCCACTCCCGCTTTCCGCCTGAAGAAACCGCGCTCAGTGGAGATAAGCTTAAGCCGCACTTTATCTCCATACTCGGCGCGCATCTTTGCCCTGAGATCAATGATGCCATCGATCAGGCCAAGTTCAAGGGCCTGCCTTCCCGCCCAGAACTCGCCTGTGAATAAGTTGCCACCGGAATTGGCGATGCGGTCGCCCCGGCTCTCCTTCACGAGCGCGATGAAATCTTCGTGGACAACAGCCTGAAGACGCTTAAGCCGCGCAATTTCCTCCGGCTTTTCTGGCCGGAACGGATCGAGCTGCATCTTGTTCTCGCCGGACGTATACACGCGCCGGTCGATGCCGAGCTTGTGGATAAGGTGAACGAAGCCGAACCCGGCCGAGATCACGCCGATGGAGCCGACGATCGACGAGCCGTCCGCGTAGATTTCATCCGCCGCGCAGGCGATCATATAGCCGCCCGAGGCCGCCACATCTTCGCAAAAGGCATAGACCTTCTTGTCGTGCTCCTCCTTGAGCGCGACGATCCGGTCGTAGATCAGGCGCGACTGCACGGGCGAGCCGCCCGGCGAATTGATCTGAAGGACGACCGCCGGACCTTTGGCGGCGAAAGCGCGGTCGAGCGCGGTGGCGCAGCCCGATAGCGTCAATCCCTGCCGCAACGGCGATGCCGCCCCGATGGTCCCGCTCAGGCGCACAACGGGAATGGTCGTCCGTCCGCCGGAAAAAAGGCTGCCCGGAAATATGTTGCCCCACATCGAGGTATTAGGGCGTGTGGTCGAAGAGTGCTCGCTGTCGACGTCCATGGAAACCCGCATCACGTTTACCTCGTCGCTCGCCGGAGAAACGCGGCTTCGTAAATTTATGACACATGTGTGTATGGGAACGAGGTTAACAAGCCATTCGCCGCAGGGTTGCACCGGGCACATGTGGCAAAGCGCGCGCGCCGGATGCGCTCTCGCTCATGGGCCGGAGTGGCTCACGGGTGGAGTGATTGACCGTGACGCAGGATGGCGGCGGCTGCCACGGTCGGCTTGCCGTCGGCCTCGTGAAGAACGAATCCCGGCAGGATCGAGGCTGGCGCGCGGCTTCCCTTTATGCCGCTGACGATGACGCGGATTGCCGGTGCGCCGTGCTTCGGATGCAGTGGAAGGATGCTCAGGGCCCCGAACCTTCGATCGAACGCGGCCAGGATCTGCGGCAAAGCCTCTGCCGTATGGATCACCGTCGCGGTGGCGGACGGGCGGGCGACGGCGGCCAGAAAGCGTGCCCAGTCCTCGAAAGCGCCTGTCGCCATGGCGCGGGCGCGACCGTTTCGCGCGTCTTTGGATGGGCGGGTGCGGCCATGCTCGAAGAACGGCGGATTGGCGATGACGTGGTCGTAGGCTTCGCGGAGGAGGCCCGCAGCGTCAAGCTCGGCCCAGGAAAGCGTGAGATCGGCGTTGACGATATCGAATTGCGCGCCGAAGCCATTGTCGGTCGCGTTCTGCCGCGCGAGCGCCGCCAACCCGGCATCGATTTCCACGCCGGTCATGCTCACGCCGGGCACACGCGCAAGGAGACACAAGGAAGCCGCGCCCGCTCCGCATCCCGCTTCGAGCACCCGCTCGCCTGCCTGCGCCCGGCATGCTGCCGCCAGAAACACAGCATCGAGGCCTGACCTGAAGCCCGGCTTCGGTTGCCGAACGGTTACACGGCCATCAAGGAAAGCATCACACGTGAAAGTGACCGGACTCGTCATGGGGTTTTTGCGATATTACGTCGGCAAGACGCCGCCGGAGACAGCCCGCCCAGCGATCTGATCGCCAAGGCCGGCATCCGTGAGGAGCTTCGCGCTTTCCTCCCAGTCTTCGGCGGCGACGAGAACGCGCCGGGGAAAAGCGCCGATGGACCCCTCTACAGAACTGACGTGAACGTCTGCGATGAGAACCGAAAACCCCGCGTCGGCTAACAAAGAGTTGACATAACTGAGAAGCACAATATCCGTAGTGCGCAGCAACTCTTTCATCGAGCAAGCCTTTTCGGACAGGACAGGCATCCAGGGACATTAAGCCACGTGGCTAACTTATCAAAGCGGTGTTTTTCTGGGATCCTGACGAGGTTCGCCCAGTCCGTTATCATGCCCAAGCAGCACATCTGGAGGAAATCATGAACTTGGCGGCTCAAGTTCAGGAGCGCAGCGATCCGTCGGCAGCGCTCGAACCTCTTCTGCGGCTTGTCCATGACGAGATGGCCGAGGTCAACAACATCATCCTGTCGCAAGCCCGCTCCGACGTTGCGCTGATCCCGGAGCTCGCTCGCCATCTCATCAATTCCGGCGGAAAACGGCTGCGCCCGATGCTCACCATCGGTGCCGCCAAGATGTGCGGCTACGAAGGCACCGGCCACATCATGCTCGCGGCTTCGGTCGAGTTCATGCACACCGCGACGCTTCTGCATGACGACGTCGTGGACGAGAGCGACATGAGGCGCGGCAAGAAGAGCGCGCGCATGCTTTGGGGCAACCAGGCCAGCGTGCTCGTGGGCGACTTCCTGCTGGGTCAGGCGTTCCGCATGATGGTGGATGTCGGTTCGCTCGGCGCGCTGAAGGTGCTGTCGGAAGCCTCTTCCGTGATCGCCGAGGGCGAAGTCTGGCAGCTTGCGGCGTCGAAGAACCTGGCCACGACCGAGGAAGAATATCTCAACGTCATCATCTCAAAAACGGCCGCGCTGTTCGCCGCGGCGGCTGAGATCGGCGCGATCCTGACGGATCGAGGCGCCGAAGAGCAGGCAGCGCTTCGGCTTTACGGGACGAACATCGGCCTTGCATTCCAGCTTATCGACGACGCGCTCGATTATTCGGGCGAAGCGGCGAGCCTCGGCAAATGCGTCGGCGACGACTTCCGCGAGGGCAAGATCACGTTGCCCGTGGTGCTCTCCTATCGGCGCGGAACGCCCGAGGAACGCGCTTTCTGGCGGCGCACGCTTCAGGAAGGCGCCATCGAGGACGGCGATCTCGAACACGCGATCCAGATCATGCGACGTCATAACGCCATCGAGGAAACGATCCAGCGCGCGGTCTACTACGGCAAGGAAGCCCGCGAGGCGCTCTCGATCTTCCCCGCCGGCGAGGCGCGCAAGGCTCTGATCGACGCGGTGGATTTCAGTATCGCGCGCATGCATTGATCGATGGCGGAGCGGCGCACGCCGGTCTGCCATCCGTCGGCATGCGTGCATGCATTGACACTGGAAAACGCATAAGTAACGCGATCTGCGATCACAATGCCGCTTCCGGCGCGCGCAATTCCGTGATTTGTACTTTCATATGACCAATGTCCCGCCCCCTGTCGCCATCATCATGGGCAGCCAGTCCGACTGGCCCGTCATGCGCGCCGCCGCGGCCGTGCTTGACGAACTCGGCGTCTCATACGAGGCCCGCGTTATTTCTGCTCACCGAACGCCGGATCGGCTCTATTCCTTTGCCAAGTCGGCGCGAACCGAGGGCTTCAAGGTGATCGTGGCGGGCGCTGGCGGAGCCGCGCATCTTCCCGGAATGACAGCGGCGCTCACCACATTGCCCGTTCTCGGCGTTCCCATCGCGACGACCGTGCTGAAGGGCCAGGATTCGCTTTTGTCCATCGTGCAGATGCCGGCAGGCGTTCCGGTCGGCACGCTTGCGATTGGCGAGCCGGGCGCAACCAACGCCGGTCTGCTCGCAGCATCGATTCTCGCGCTTGGCGACGCGGCGCTTGCGGCACGCGTGGACGCGTGGCGCGCAAATCGCTCGGCAAAAGTAGCGGAAAAGCCGAATGACGTTCCGTGAGCCTTTGCCGCCCGGCTCGACCATCGGCATTTTCGGTGGCGGCCAGCTCGGGCGTTTTCTCGCCGTAGCCGCCGCAAAACTTGGCTTCAAGACGGCCGTCTATTCCTCGAAGGAGGACAGCCCGGCCTTCCAGGTCGCGTCGTTGCATTGGTGCGCGCCCTATACGGACGAGGCGGCGCTTGCTGACTTCGCGCAGAATTGCGACGTCGTCACCTTCGAATTCGAGAACGTGCCCGCTGCGGCACTGGAGGTTGCCGCGCTGCGCACGCCCGTATGGCCGCCCGCTCGCGCCGCCGCCGTGACGCAGGACCGTATCGCAGAGAAGCGCTTCCTGACGGCGCTGGGCCTTGGCACCGCGCCCTATGCGGTCGTGGAGACGGAAGCGGACCTCGCCGACGCCGCGGCGTTCCTCGCGCAGCGCGGGCGAGGCATCCTCAAGATCGCCCGCGAGGGCTACGACGGCAAAGGGCAGGCACGGGTGTCGAGCGAGGCGGAGCTTCGCGACGCATTCAAGGACTTTTCGGCAGCCTGCGTGCTCGAAGGCATGGTCGACTTCGCGCTTGAAATTTCAGTCATCGCCGTGCGCGGAACCGACGGCGCGGTGTCGGCCTATGACTGCCCGGAGAACCGCCACCGGAACGGCATTCTGCATCAGAGCATCGTCCCCGCCGCATGTTCGTCCGCGCAGCAGGCCGCCGCGCAGGAGATCACCGCGCGCATCGCCGCCGCGCTCGACTATCGCGGAACGCTTGGCGTTGAATTCTTCGTCATGCCCGATGGCGAGCACGTTCTCGTGAACGAAATCGCGCCGCGCGTGCACAATTCCGGTCACTGGACGATGGAAGCCTGCATTATCAGCCAGTTCGAAAATCACATCCGTGCCGTCGCGGGGTGGCCTATCGGCAGCGTGGAGCGGCACTCCGACGCGGTCATGACGAATCTCCTTGGCGCCGATGTGCTGGAGTGGCAGGACATCCTGAGCCGCGATGCCGGGGCGTCCCTGCATCTCTACGGCAAGTCGGAGATCAAGGACGGTCGCAAGCTCGGGCATGTGACCCAAATATCACCGGTGGAAAACTACCGTGGCGCGCCGCGCGCTACATCAAGCTTGAAATAGACAGACAGGGTAAAGCCTGATAGAGTGCGCGCAATGGCCTGCACTCGTGCGGGCTTTTTTATTCCAGCCCAATTCGAACCAAGGGAGTCAGCGTGCAGGTACACGTTCGCGATAACAATGTCGATCAGGCGCTGAAGGCGCTCAAGAAGAAGATGCAGCGCGAAGGTATCTTTCGCGAGATGAAGCTGCGTAACTACTATGAAAAGCCCTCCGAAAAGAGAGCCCGCGAAAAGGCCGAGGCCGTGCGCCGCGCCCGCAAGCTCGCTCGGAAGAAGGCTCAGAGAGAAGGCATCGTTGCTCCCGGCCGCGCCGCAGCACGATAAGTCTTCGTTTCAAATTATACACAGCCGGCGAGAGGTTTCGCGCCGCCATCCGATTGTGGCCCCATTCGGGGCTCACTGTGGCGTCACTTGAGAGCCTTTCGCGAGGGTGGAGCCTGTATTGTGAAGACGGGGACGATAAAAAGAGCGTTGACGGCGGGTGTCGTATGTCTTGCGGGGTTCTCGCTGGCAGCATGCGAAACCCCAGGGGTAAGCGATCAGCGTGCCGCCGACCGTCTGAACAATCCGCAGGTCGACCCGAGGAACAATATCGCGTCCATCTCACAGGTTCTCGCGAAGAACCCGCGAGATGCGAGCGCGCTTAACCTGCGCGGCACAGCCTATGGCCAGGCGGGTGATGGCGAGCGTGCCATCGCCGATTTCACGGCCGCAATCCAGATCAATCCGCAATTCTATCAAGCCTATAACAACCGCGCGCTGATCTATCTGAAGATGGGCCGGTATGACGCTGCGCTCGCCGACTACAATCAGGCGCTTGCGATCAAGCCGGACTACGCCGGAGCCTATGTCGGCCGTGGAAATGTCTACAAGGACCAGCGCAATTATCCGTTGGCCGTGGCAGACTTCACCAAGGCCATAGAACTCAAGCCCGACGATCCCGCGCCGTATTACAGCCGCGGCTTGATCCATCAGGCCATGAACGATCACCGCAACGCGCTGGACGATCTGAACGTCGCCGTGAATTACCGGCCCGACGCGCCCGACCCGCACTTCGCGCGCGGCCAGAGCTTCATGGTCATGCAGGATTACAAGAAGGCGTTCGAGGACTTCCAGGTGGCCGGGACCAACAAAGTCAACAATTACGAGGCGTGGGCGGCGGCTGGTCAGGCTGCGGAAGCCATGGGCGACCGCAAGGAAGCCGCAGTCGCCTACAAGCGCGCGCTTCAAATCAATCGGGAAAGCCGCGTCGCCTATGAGGGCCTGCGCCGCGTCGGCGGCGAAGACGCGTAAAGGCATCCGGCGTGAGCCGCATTCGGCGGGCGGCCGCGATCGGCGCTTGAAAGATCGCGTATTTTCTCCTCATCGATGCAGCGCTTTTCGGCGCCCTCGCGGGTACCGCCGGCTGAGCGCAATCAATTCTGGACACGCGCGCCGGGCTCTGCGGAGCTGCGCGCTGGCGTACACAGGCCGATAACGCCCTATTACGCGAGCGTCACGGATCGATTGAAAGCAATGAGCTTGAGACCGCGTCCCGAGCGGGAGGCATTTTCATCAGGTCTACATTACGAGGCTGCGATGCGCTCTTTGGGCATTCGCGCTCGTTGTCCGCGAGCTTGTCAGCAGGGAAGAAGACCGGGACGCCACCCCGCTTTCGCAGCCGATTCCGAAGGACGCTCGGCTTTGTGTCTTTCTGGGACCGCCGGCAATCCGACAGTCAGGCGATGATATCGGGCAGAAGCTGATCCTCAAAACGCGCGATCTTGTCCTTGAGAAAGAGCTTGCGCTTCTTGAGACGCGTAAGACGCAGCTGGTCGCGATCCGGAGCGCTCTCAAGCGCCGTGATCGCATCGTCCAGATCGCGATGTTCCTGTCTGAGCTGTGCGAGTTTCTGGCGCACACCTCCATCTTCCGAAGTGTTCATCAAACCCCCGGGGATGACGCCAAAAATACTCGGCCCCGAAAAATCGCTTACGAATTTCATCATAGCACGAATCCCGAATTTCCGAAAAAGCGCAATCTCCTCGATCCGCAACGTGTAGCACGGATTGGAAAGATTCTCATGGGATTTTGAAGACGGTCGAAGGAATTTGTTAAGATATGGCGCAAATTTGCAAGGAATTCCAGGTTGCCGATTATGCGCCATGCAACCTCGTCATGACTTGGCGCCAATTATGTCATTTTTTCGCCATAAATTGGGATTGCCATAGGAGGGTTAAACAAAAGTGGAGGCCGGAAATGAGCCTTATTGCGCATATCGAGGAACTCAAAGAGAAGCACCAGACCATTCAGCGGCAGATCGAGCTTGAAATGGCTCGGCCTCTCGTCGACGGGTTGAAGGTTTCCGAACTAAAGCGCCGTAAGCTCCTTCTCAAGGAGAAGATAGAAAAGTTCAAATCCGGAGAGGACGTCGCTCTCAGGGCGTAACACCTCCGAAACGGGCCAAGGCGGCAGGGCATGACCTGCCGCTCAGGCCACAACGCCGTCACCCTCCCCTACCGCGTTCCTTCCTGTCGCTCCGCGCGCCCCTTATAACACGCCCCTCTTTGGCCGCCGCGCGTCGCCGCAATCCCCACAAAAGTCTTGCGCTCTCCGACAGTCGGCTTCATTCCTTTCCGCATGAGCGACAAGAAGCCATCGAAATCACAGGTCAAGGCGCGGCTGCCGAAAGGCATGCGCGACGTCGAAGCGCAGGAACTCCGCGCGCTGAAGCACATGCTCGGCACCATCAGCGAGGTGTACGAGCGCTACGGCTTCGAGCCGCTCGATACGCCTGCGTTTGAATATACCGACGCGCTCGGCAAATTCCTTCCCGACACCGACCGCCCGAACGAGGGCGTGTTCTCGTTTCAGGACGAGGACGAGCAGTGGGTGTCCATGCGCTACGATCTCACCGCGCCGCTCGCGCGTTATGTCGCGCAGAACTTCGATGCCACGCCGAAGCCGTTCCGCCGCTATCAGACGGGCTACGTTTACCGCAACGAGAAGCCCGGCCCCGGCCGCTTCCGTCAATTCATGCAGTTCGACGCGGACACGGTCGGCACCGCGAACCCGGCCGCCGACGCCGAGATGTGCATGCTCGCCTCCGATACGCTCGACGCGCTCGGTCTCGGAGGTTCCTATATAATTAAAGTGTCGAGCCGCACGCTTCTCGACACCGTTCTCGATGCCGCAGGCATCGACGACCAGAAAAAGCGTCTCGTTGTGCTGCGCGCCGTCGACAAGTTCGATCGCCTCGGCATCCCGGGGGTGTCCGATCTGCTTGGAAAGGGCCGCAAGGATGAAAGCGGAGACTTCACGCCCGGCGCGGACCTCACATCGGCGCAGGCGAACGCCGTGCTCGCGCTCCTCAGTGGCGACGCGCCCGCCGACGCGGCCGTCGCAGCCATCATGGAACTCGTGCGCGGCTCAGGCTTCGGCGACGACCGCATCCGCTTCGATCCCACAGTCGTGCGCGGCCTCGAATATTACACCGGCCCCGTCTTCGAGGCGGAACTCACCTTCCCCGCCACGGACGAAAACGGCCAGACCGTGCGCTTCGGCTCGGTCGGCGGCGGCGGTCGTTATGACGGCCTCGTCTCGCGCTTCCGCTCGCAGCCCGTGCCCGCCACCGGCTTTTCCATCGGCGTGTCGCGGCTTTACGCGGCGCTCTCGCATCTCGGCAAGATCGGCGCGGCGAGGGCGGCGGGTCCGGTGGTCGTGCTCGTCATGGACAAAGCGCGCGTCGGCGACTACCAACGCATGGCGCGCCAGCTTCGCGATGCGGGCATCCGAGCCGAGATGTATGTCGGCGAGGCGGGCATGAAGGCGCAGATGAAATACGCCGACAAACGCGGCAGCCCGTGCGTCATCATTCAGGGCGAGGACGAACGCGCCAAGGGCGAAGTCACGATCAAGGATCTGCTGGAAGGCTCGCGGCTTTCCGGCGAAATTGCCGATCATGCCGAGTGGAAAGAGGCGCGCCCCGCGCAGTTTTCCGTGAGCGAGGGCGATCTCGTCGCCGCTGTGAAGAACCTCATCGAAGAGCAGGCCAAGGCGTGACGGCGGAAGGCGCAAAGGAATTCGGGGCGCTCGAAGCGCAGGCCGCGACCATCATGACGCTGTTCGCGGCGAAGGGCTATGAGCGCGTGGCTCCAGCCTTCATCCAACCGGCCAGCCTTTTTCTCGACCGCATCGGCGAGAAACTTCGCGCGCGAACCTATATCTTCAGCGACCCTAGCGGCGAGGAACTTTGCCTCCGTCCCGACCTCACGCTCCCCGTGGCGCGCGTGTTTCTGGAGCGCGGCGCGGGCGATGGCGTTTCGAAATTCAGCTATAACGGCCCCGCGTTCCGCATTCAAACGAAGCCCGAGCGGCTGCGCACGCGCGAATTCCGCCAGGCGGGGATCGAATATTACGGCGCACGCGGCATTGAGGCCGACCTCGAAGTCATGGCGCTTACGCTCGACGCGGTGCGCTCCTGCGGCGTGCTCGATTTCACGATCCGCGTCGGCCATATCAGCCTCGTCCGCGCGCTGCTGAACGCGCTCGACATGCCGCAGCGCTGGCGCGACCGCCTCGCCCGCGCCTTCCGGCGGCAGGCCTTCGCGCAGGAACTGGATATCCTTTCACGCTCGCAGGCCGACCGCGCGCCCGCCTTGCCGGAAACGGCGCTCACCGAAGACGGCTTCCTCGCCCATCTCGATACGGAAGGCGTGCCGTTTATCGGTCTGCGCCGCCCGGCCGAAATCGTGAAGCGCCTGCAGCACAAGGCGGCAGATGCGCAGGAATTGCCGCTTTCAGCCGAAACCGTGCGGCTCGCGCGCGACTATCTCGCGACGCGCGGCGACGTGGACACAGCGCTCGACCGCATCGCGTCTCTCGCCGCTGAGGCGTCGCTCGACCTCGGCCCGGTGATGGACGACGCGCGGGCGCTGCTCGGCGGCATCAAGAAGCTCGCGGGCTGCGCCCCGGTGATCTTCGAGGCCGATTTCGGGCGGCATTTCGAGTATTACACCGGCATGGTGTTCCGGATCGATGCGGCAGGCGTGGAACGGCAGATCGCGGGCGGCGGTCGTTATGACGGCCTCATCCGCGCACTCTCCGGCGGCGCGCGCGACGTGCCCGCCGTAGGCGCTGCAATCCATACCGAGCGGCTGCTCGTCGCGGCCTCGGGGAGATAGCATGGACAAGCTCATCGTCGGCGTGCCGTCCAAGGGGCGGCTGATGGAAGATACGCTCGACCTGTTTCGCAGGGGCGGTGTCGCCATCGAGAAGACGGGCGACGCGCGCGGCTACAAAGGCGCGATGACGGGCGTGCCGGATGTCGCCGTGGAATTTCTTTCTGCGGGCGAGATCGCACGGCACCTGCAAAGCGGGCGGGTGCATCTCGGCGTCACCGGCGAAGATCTTGTGCGCGAGCAGATCCCCGATGCCGACGAGCGCGTGGGCCTCCTCGTGAAGTTCGGCTTCGGCCACGCCAATGTCGTCGTCGCCGTGCCCGATTGCTGGCGTGACGTGGAAACGATGGCAGACCTCGAAGAAGCGGGCGCGCTGTTTACCGCCGAGCACGGCAGGCGGCTTCGCATCGCCACGAAATATCCCATGCTGACGCGCCGCTTCTTTACGGAAAAAGGCGTGGGCCACTATCGCACGGTGGAGAGCCTCGGCGCGACGGAAGGCGCACCCGCCGCCGGCATGGCGGAAGGCATCGTGGACATCACGAGCACGGGCGCGACGCTTCGCGCGAACGGGCTGCGCATCCTTGCCGACGGGCTGATCCTTCGATCCGAGGCCAATCTCGTCGCGGCGCGCGCGGCGCTCGCCGAGCCCCGACTGGCTGCGCTTTGCACCGACATCGCGGAGCGGCTCCGCATGGCGCGCGGCGTAGCCTGACGCTTCGATTGCGATCCTCGGTCAGTCCGGGTCAAATCGGGCTCGATTTGCGGCAGACAAGCTGATCGACATAAACCTGCACGTCGCGCCTGATCGACGGCAGGTTGCTGCTGCGCGCGCGCCAGGGTCACGCAACCGTTGCAGCCGTTGCCCCCAGCATGTGCCTTCCTTGCGGCGTTTCCACTTCGAGAATCCAGATGTCGGGATCGCGGCTCGCCTGCCGTTCAAGATAGGCATCCGCTTCCGCCTCCGCCGCATGAGGCGTGTAGACCGGCTGCCATGCGCGTCCATCTTCCATGAAAAGCGTCCCGGCCGGCGCCATTTCGGCGAACTGCGACGAGAGCGGAGCGAAAACCTGGGCCGTGCCATCGAGAGCGGCGACCTTGATGTAGATCGCTCCGGCATCCGCATCGCCGTGACGCACGAGCGCGGCAGGAATGAAAGCGGTGTCCAGGCGACGCAGGTAGGCGCTCACCCAAATGTGAGATTTAACGCGCATGTTTCCCCTCTTTTACTGAGGCAAAGGCGAAACGCTCCGCCAGCGTGGGGCCGTTGCCTTGGTCATTTTGCGACCGTGCCTCTCCTGCGGCAATGGCTTATCCAGGGCTACAGGAAAGGATGTAAGTCAGCATTAGCGAAAATCGCGGCTTTTTAAGGTGCGGGTCCAATCCGGGTTAACTTTGGAACGTCGGCGTGGCAGTGAGGTTCCGTGCGTCCCTTCGTCGCCGCGCCCATAGCGAACGGCGAATGCGGCGGCATCGGGTTGAAGACGCCCGAGGACGCGCGTGAAATCCGTCAGGCGGCGGCTTACGACATGGATGACGCCGCTTTCCCTTTGCAGAACGCCTTCGCAGAGGATCACTTTCGCACCGAACACAGCCCGGCGATAAGTCTCGGAAAGCTTCGGCCATATGATGAGGTTGGCCGCGCCTGTCTCATCCTCGATCGTCATGAAGATCGTTCCCTTTGCGGTGCCGGGGCGCTGGCGAAACAGCACGAGCCCCGCGATCGTCACGAAGCGACCGTTCGGCAGCGTCTTGAGATCGACGGCGCGCACCATGCCTTGCGCCTGAAGCTCGGCGCGCATGAAGGCCATCGGATGATTCCGCAGCGACAGGCCGAACACCGAATAATCCTCCGCAACGGCCTCGCCCGCATCCAGCGGCGGCAGCGCGACCGCGTCCGGTAAGGGCAATGGTGCGGAAGGCTCCGTTGCCCGCGCGAAAAGCGGCAATTCATCCGCCTCGAACCCCACGACGTCCCACAACGTTTCGCGCCGCGCCCGCGCCACCGAGCCGAACGCGTCGGCGCGCGCGAGCGTGAGCATCGCGGCGGTGCCGAGTTTTGCGCGGCGCATCACATCTTCGGTGCTTGAAAACGGGCCGCCCGCCATGCGTGCCTTCACGATATTCCCGGCGTCGTCCTCGCGCATGCCCGCGACGAGACGGAAGCCGAGGCGCAGCGCATGCCGCCCGCCGTCCGCAGCCTCCAGCGTATGATCCCATTCGCTCGCGTTCACGTCGGCGGGGCGAACCTCGACGCCATGCTCGCGCGCGTCGCGGACAAGTTGCGCGGGCGCGTAAAAGCCCATCGGCTGGCTGTTGAGGATCGCGGCGGCGAACACATCGGGGTAATGGCACTTCATCCACGCCGAGCAATAGACAAGGAGCGCGAAAGACGCCGCGTGGCTTTCCGGGAAGCCGTAGGTGCCGAAACCCTGGATCTGGCTGAAGCAGCGCTCGGCGAAGTCGCGCGGATAGTTCCTCGCAAGCATGCCTCCGATGAACTCGTCCTTGAACGTCCCGATGGTGCCGACCTTCTTGAACGTGGCCATGGCGCGGCGCAGCTCGTCCGCGCGGCCCGCCGAGAAGCCCGCCGCGACGATGGCGATGCGCATGCACTGTTCCTGAAACAGCGGCACGCCGAGCGTCTTTTCGAGAATGCCTCTCAGTTCCGGGCTCGGAAAACTCGCCTTTTCGAGGCCCTGCCGACGGCGCAGATAGGGATGCACCATGTCGCCTTGGATAGGACCGGGCCGCACGATGGCCACTTCGATGACGAGGTCGTAGAAGTTCTGCGGCTTGAGACGCGGCAGCATCGTCTGCTGGGCGCGGCTTTCCACCTGAAACACGCCAATGGAATCGGCGCGCGACAGCATCGCGTAAACGGCCGGGTCTTCCGGTGGCACGGTGGCAGGCGTGAAGTCGCGGCCATAATGCGCACGGATGAGGTCGAAGCCTTTTGCGAGGCAGGTCAGCATGCCGAGCGCGAGCACGTCGACCTTCAGCATGCCGAGCGCCTCGATGTCGTCCTTGTCCCATGAGACGATGGTGCGGTCGTCCATCGCCGCGTTCTCGATTGGCACGAGTTCGTCAAGCCGCCCGCGCGCGATGAGAAAGCCGCCGGGGTGCTGCGACAGGTGGCGAGGGAAGCCGATCAGTTCGCGCGTCAGTTCAAGGCAGAGCATCAGGCGCGGGTCCTTCGCGTCGAGGCCGAGCGCGGCGAGGTCGCCCGGATCGACGCCGCCATCGCTCCAGCCCCAGACGGAGCCCGCGAGCGCCGCCGTCACATCCGGCGAAAGCCCGAGCGCCTTGCCCACCTCGCGCACCGCGCCCCGCGTGCGATAGCAGATGACGGTGGCGCACAGCCCGGCGCGGTGGCGGCCGAAGCGGCTGTATATGTATTGAATCACCTCCTCGCGCCGCTCATGCTCGAAATCGACGTCGATGTCGGGCGGCTCGTGGCGCGCGTCGGAGATGAAGCGCTCGAACAGGAGGTTGGAGCGCGCCGGGTCCACGCCCGTGATGCCGAGCGCATAGCACACGGCCGAGTTTGCCGCCGAGCCGCGCCCCTGATGCAGGATGTTCTTTTCCCGCGCGAAGCGGACGATGTCCTCGACCGTGAGGAAGAACGGCGCGTAGCCGAAGCGTGCGATCAGGTCGAATTCGTGCCTCACCTGCTCCGCCACATCGTCGGGCACGCCGTCCGGATAGCGCCGTCCGAGCCCCTCCCACGTGAGGCGCTCCAGCCGGGCCTGGGGAGCTTCGCCGTCGGGCGCGATCTCCTCGGGATATTCGTATGTCAGTTCGGCGAGGCTGAAAGTGCAGCGCGCCGCGAGCTTCACGGTGTTTGCCACGGCCTCCGGATATCCCGCGAACAGTCGCGCCCTTTCCGCGGGCGCTTTCAGATGCCGCTCGGCGTTCGCCGCGAGCCGGAAGCCCGCTTCGTCGATGGTGCAGGCGTGGCGGATGCAGGTGAGGACGTCCTGAAGGCGGCGGCGCGCAGGGACGTGGCAGAGCACGTCGCCGGTTGCGACGAGGGGAACGCAAACGGCGGCGGCGAGCGCGGCGAGACGGGCGATGCGGGGGCCATCGTCGCCACGGAAGCGATGGCTCGCGGCGAGGTAGACCCGATCCGGCAACCGCGCGGCGAGCGTTTGCAGGTGGCGGCGGAAGTCGGCCATGCGGCGCGGGCTTCGGAAGATGTCGTCCGGCGGCAGCACGGCGACGATCTGCCCTTCCGCGAAGGACAGGAAGTCTTCCAGCGCGAGACGGCATTCGCCCTTCGGGATCGTGTCCTCCCGTCCGCGGTCGCCGAGGCTCTGGGCGAGACCTGCGTCGGCGTGTGGCGCTGCCTGACGCGATGCCGCGTCCATCGCGGTATCGAACGGCACGCCATTCTCAGCGTCGGCGAGCGGAAAGGACGGCGACGCTTCCGACGGCCTTTTCGGCCACGGCAAGACGTTGGAGCAAGGCTCTCGCGTTTGCGGTTCGGAAACGGGGCGGGGCTTCGATTGGGCTGGCTTCGAGCGGCTTTGCGCGAAGGAGAGGGCTTCGCTCCTGATGACGCGGTCCGACTTGCCGAGCGTCAGAAGCCGGCACAGCCGCCCGTACGCCGCGCGGCCGGTCGGATAGCACAGAAGATCCGGCGCTCCGTCGACGAAGGAAAGGCGACAGCCGATGACCAGCTTCATACCATGGTCACGGGCGGCGAGATGCGCGCGCACAATGCCAGCAAGCGAGTTTCTGTCCGTGATGGCGATGGCGGACAGGCCGAGTTCCGCCGCGCGCGCCACGAGTTCGTGCGGATGCGATGCGCCTTCTAGAAACGAAAAGTTCGTCGCGGCCTGAAGCTCGGCATAGCGCGGCGGCGCTCCCGCGATCATGCGAACACTCCGTGCAGATACCAGCGTGGCGGGCGCTCGCCGCCATATTCACCTTCGCGATAGACCCAGAAGCGCATCCCGTGCGCGCTTTCCACGCGATAATAATCGCGTACCTCGCGGTCTTCGTCGCGAAGCGCGCGCCACCATTCGGACGCGATGCGCTCCGGCCCGTCCGCGCGCACGATGCGGTGGACGACCTTGCGCCAGCGGAACAGCATCGGCGGCGCGTCGGGGAGCACGGCGGTCACATCGATGGGATGGGGCCGTGTAAAGAGGCGGACGGGGCGCTCGGGCAACAAGTCCCAAGGCGAGGGCTCCATGGCCGGCTGTTTCGGGGAGCGCCTGCCCTTTGATCCGCGACCTCGTTCCGCTTTGCCGCGTGGAAGGGATGTCTCGTCAGGCTGACGCGACGGCGTTTCGCCTTTGAGCGCGGCGTGGGACGACGGCTTGAACCCAGCGGAAGCGAGCAATCGGGGCGCCGCAGTTGCTTCGCCTGTTTGCCGCGAGGAAGCGCGCGGACAGCCTGGCGATCCGGCGTCTCTCGAATGCGGCTCGGGCATACGCAACTCGGGCATGCGCAACTCGGGTGTGGCACCGCGCGCGTCGCAAAGCGCGAAGGGCGCAGCCTCCTTCTCCTCAGCCGCCAGACGCGGGGTTTCAGCGACCGCGAATGCCGTTCCCGCGTCGGCGAGCGCGGGTTGCCTTGCCACGGCGCGCTCGGGAATATGGCTTTCGCGCAGCGCGAAGCGGTAGACGCGCCCCTCGCCGAAACGGTTCTCGATCCCGTCGATGAGCGCCGCGAGGTCTTCGAGGCTCGCTTCGCCCCGCACCTTGCGCAAGATGTTGGACTGGCGCGCTTCGAGCGGCTCCACCTTCGAGGCGAAGATCATGGCGGAATCGATGCCGAAGCCGGGATCGATGAGCGGCAGCTTCTCGCGGAAGAGGCGCATCACGCGAGCCGGATCGCGGCAGGGAAGCGCTGTCGTCACGGCCTGCCCTTCCACGCCGCCATCGGCGCGGAAAAAGCTGACCTCGAAGGTGAGGCCGCCGTGCCGCTCCCGTTCGAGGCGGCGGCACAGCATGTCGAGCAGCGCGCGCGTGACGCGCTCGATGTCCTCCGGCGCGGCCAGGGGCTCGGCGAAGCGCAGGCGTTCGAGCCAGGGCGACGGCTCGCGCAGGAAATCGATGGCTTCTTCGGCGCGGCCGAGCGCCTTGTCGAGTTGCGGCAGAAGGTCGGGAAAGCGCCGCGCGAGACCGGCGCGCGGCATGGGCAGCACGTCGCCGACCGTGTAAAGGCCGAGCTTGCGCAGCACGCTTGCGGTTTCGGCGGCGATACGCAGCCGCTCGACGGGCAGCGGCGCGAGCAGGGCGGCGAGACCGGCTTCAACGCGCCGATCCCCCTCGCTCTCGAACAGGGTCCACGGCCCCGACAGGAGCGACGGCGCATCCCCGGCGGCGGCCGCGAAGTCATCCGCGATCACATAGCGTTCGGCGTGATGGGCGAGCGCAAAGGCCGCGCCGAAGGTGGGCGCGATGGCGGCGCGGGCCGGAATGCCCCGCGCTTCGAGGCGGCCGAGCAGATCGTCGGCGAGTTTGTCCTCATCGGTCGCAGCGCCGCAGTGGCGATCCGGCTTTTCGTTCAGGCGCCCGGCTCCGAACGCGGGTTGAGCGAAGAGATGCGCGCAGCCGGTGATGTCGAGCCAGAGGCCGGACGGCGCGGGCGCGGTCGCGGGCGTATAGCGCTGTGCCCACAGGGCGAGTGCGGCGCGTGCGTCGGCCTCGGCGGCGGGGTCGGCGTCGGCGGTGACGAGTTTCGGGCATACCGCGAGCGCGTCGGCCAGCGGCTGGTGCAGGGAGAGCCCCGCCTCGATAGCGGGGCCATCCAGCGCGGCGATGCGGCGGACGGTGCCGTGCTTCTCAAGAAGGGCGAGCGGTTCGCGCCGCTTCGCGAGCCTCGGGCGCTTCAGCCGCGCGAGCGTCATCGCAAAGTTCGGCAACCACACGTACATGGCCCGCTTTCCCGTGGCCCGCTTCGAAAGTGTGCCCGTCTGCGCCATCGAGTGCCTCCACGATAAAGGATGCGGTTCTTCCATTGCGGCAATAGTCGAGGTCGAGACGCCAACGCGGGGGCCCGAGGCCGCCGAAGACATCGGACGAAGGAACGGCGGCGACGCGCCAGCGGGTAGAGGCGGCCCCGCTTGGCTCGCCGGCCACGCCCCTGGGTTTCACCACATGGCGGCGGACGAGGAGCGCGAGCGCGTTTGAAGCCCGCGCGGCGGCGTCGAGCCTGCGCCCGGTTTTAAGCGTAAGCGCGCCCGCCTCGCCGAGCACGGCGGCGACGGCCCGCGAATGAAGCGCCTCTTCCATGACGGCCAGCACTTCGGCGTCCTTCCGGCAGTCCACGAAAACGATGCGCGCCGGGTCGAGGCCGAAGCGGCGAAGGCCGGGCACGTAACAATCGCTTTGGCTCGCGGCCCATAGCGCGACGCCGCCTCGCATGCGCAGGTGAGCGGCCAGCACGGTTGCCGCGAAGGCTGTCACCGATGGCGCGAGTTCGGCTTCGAGCGCGGTCGCGGTGAACTCATGCAGTGCGCCGAGCGAAAGGCCGCCGCCGGGCAGGGGCTCGTTCAACCGTGGATCCGCGAAGGGCAGCACGGGGGGCGCCCTGCCATCGTCGAGATAGTGGCACTCGATGGCGCGGACCTGCATCCTGAGCGCGTCCAGAACGCCGGAAACCGCTGACCCGGCACGCCGGTCCGAAGCTCGGTTCTCTCGCATCGCGGTTTGCGGCCGGGCGCCTTTTTCGGCACGGCGATCTGACGGGGGGCTGACGCTCATGACACATTATGATCCTGCTTTGTTCTTGTTTTGGACCATAAACCCGCGTCAGTCAATCAGTTTGTTCTCGCATGAAAGCTGGGCGCAACGGGCCATCGCCGCGTCTGGCGCGCGCCATAACAGTAGGGCGCGCTTTTGATCCAATCAGAGCGGGATACGCTTCAATATCCGATCGCCGCCGAGTCGCCGTCGCGCAGGTCGGCCGCGCCGAGGAACAGCGGGCCTTTCTTCATGATGGAATTGGCGCGACCGAGCACCCGGTGCTGGAACGTGCCGTCCGCGTTCTTCGGCAGAATGAACCCGCGCGATTCGAGAAGCCGCAAAGTATCCTCGGACACACCCCGTTCGGTGATGACGTTATCCGGCATCCACTGATGATGGATGCGCGGCGCGGCGGTGGCTTCGGCCACGTTCATGTCGAAGGTCAGCACGTTGAGAATTTCCTGCAGAACCACCGTGATGATGGTGCTGCCGCCGGGGCTGCCGGTGACGAGGTAGGGCGCGCCGTCCTTCATGACGATGGTGGGCGCCATCGAGGACAGCGGGCGCTTCCTGGGTTCGATCGCGTTCGCATCGTCGCCGGTGAGGCCGAAGGCGTTGGGCGCGCCGGGCTTCGCGGAGAAATCGTCCATCTCGTTGTTGAGGAGGAAGCCCGCGCCGTCCACCGAATAGCCGCTGCCGAAGGCGAGGTTCAGCGTGTAGGTGTTCGCCACCGCGTTGCCCGCCTTGTCCATCACCGAAAAATGCGTCGTCTGCTCGCCCTCGGGCGCGGGCGGTTTGCCCGCCGACACGTCCGCCGATTTCGACGCGCGTTCGAGGTCGATGCCCTTGCGAAGCTCCGCCGCATAGGCCTTGTTCGTCAGCCCTGCCACCGGCACGGTAACAAAATCAGGGTCGCCCAGATATTTCGCACGGTCCGCATAGGCGCGCCGCATCGCCTCGATGAGCCGGTGATAGGTGTCCGCGCTCTCGTTGCCGAGCGGTTTCAGGTCGTAACCTTCGAGGATGTTCAGCATCTGGATGACATGCACGCCGCCCGACGACGGCGGCGGCATGGAGACGATCTCGTAGCCGTTGTAGATGCCACGCACCGGCTCGCGCTCGACGGGCTTGTAAGCCTTGAGGTCGTCCGTGGTGATGAGGCCGTTGTTCTTCTTCATCTCGGCGGCGATCAGTTCGGCGACTTCGCCCTCGTAGAAGCCCGCCGCGCCGCGCTCGCTGATCGCACGCAGCGTTTTCGCGAGGTCGGGCTGGCGCAGCACCTCGCCCATGCGATAAGGCTCGCCTTCGGGCTTCAGGAAGTAGCGCGCCGAAGACGGATCGGTCTTCAGCCGGTCCTTCGCCCGCGAGAAGGCATAGGCAAGCCCGTAGGGCACGACAACGCCCTCTTCCGCGAGCCGGATCGCGGGCGCCATCACCTTTTCGCGGGGCATCGTGCCGTATTTTTCGAGCGCGTAGAGCAGCCCCGCCACCGTTCCGGGCACACCCGCCGATGCGCGGCTATAGCGCGCCTTGTCGCGATCCACAGCGCCGCGATTGTCGAGGAACATGTCGCGCGTGGCGGCCGCGGGGGCGGTTTCGCGATAGTCGAGCGCGATCTTCCGGCCGTCCGCCAGCGTGATCAGCATGAAGCCGCCGCCGCCGATATTACCCGCCTGCGGATGCGTGACGGCCATGGCGAAGCCGACAGCCACGGCCGCGTCGATTGCGTTTCCGCCAGCCTTGAGGATGTCCGCGCCGACCTGCGCGGCGACCTTCTCCTGTGCGGACACCATGCCGTTTTCGGCGACGGTGGGCACGAAACGCGCGTCGAAGCCGATGAGCGCGTCGGCCGCCGGATCGGTCGCCTTCTGCGCGAGCGCGGGCGGCGCGAAGTGAGCGAGGACCAGAAGCAGGACCAGCGAGACACAGAGGCAGCGAAGTGCGGATTTCGAATGCAGCATGGGCTGTGGCCTGAAGGTTGGGGGGCAGGCTGACGGAATGGCGACAGATAAGATTTAACCGCGACTGCTTTGCAGCAGGAAATAGACATTCGTGTGAGAGGCCGGAATTGGAAACGATACTCCCGCATCCGGCAAGCCGGAGGCGGGAACGACGCCAGCCGAAAGCGGTTGAACACAGAGGCAAAGGGCGGGCGCGCTTTCAATTCACGAGGCCCATCATGACACATCACGCGGGACATGGTTACGAGGCGAAGGCGGCGCAGGGCGAAGGCGGCGTCGGCCCGAAGCTCAAGACCGAAAATCCGGCGACGGGCGAGCCGGGCCGAACATACGAAGGCCATTCGCGCGAACAGGCGCTCGCGATTGCGCGCGAGGTGCGCGAGGCGTTTCCCGGCTGGCGGCGCACGTCCTTCACGGAGCGCGGCATCGTCGTCGGCACAGCGGGGCGCATCCTTCGCGAGCGGAAGGACACGTTCGCCCGGCTGATGGCCGAGGAGATGGGCAAGCCCGTCACGGAGGGGCTCGCAGAGATCGAGAAATGCGCTTTCAACTGCGATTATTTCGTCGAGAATGCCGAGCGGTTTCTCGCGAATGAGCCGGTCGAACTCGAAGGGGGACGCGCCTATGTCACCTTCAACCCGCTCGGGCCTCTGTTGGCCGTGATGCCTTGGAATTTTCCCTTCTGGCAAGTGTTCCGCGCCGCCGTGCCCGCGCTGATGGCGGGTAACACGGTGCTCCTGAAGCACGCGAGCAACGTGCCCGGCTCGGCGCTCGCCATCGAGGACGTGTTTCGCGAGGCAGGCGCGCCCGACAATGTGTTTCGCACCATCCTGATCGCTGGTCGCGACACGGCGGAGCTGATCGACAGCCCGCATGTCGCGGCAGTGACGCTTACCGGCAGCGTGGCGGCGGGCAAGGCCGTGGCCGAGGCGGTGGGCCGCAATCTCAAGAAGACCGTGCTCGAACTTGGCGGCAGCGACGCCTACCTCGTGCTCGACGATGCGGACATCCAGCAGGCCGCCACCGTCGCCGCGAAAGCCCGCATGGTGAACGGCGGCCAGAGCTGCATCGCGGGCAAGCGCTTCGTCGTGATCGCGCCGGTGCGAGAAGCATTCGAGACGGCGCTCGCGGAAAAGATGAGCGCGATCCGCATGGGCGATCCGCTCGACCCGGCAACGAAGCTCGGCCCGCTGGTAAGCGTAGGCGCGCGCGACGAAATCCACCGGCAGGTGCGCGAGAGCATCGAGAAGGGCGCGCGGCTCCTTTGCGGCGGCGAGGTGCCCGACCGGCGGGGTGCGTGGTATCCGCCGACGGTGCTTACCGACGTGAGGCCGGGCCAGCCCGCTTACGACGAAGAAGTGTTCGGCCCTGTCGCCGCGATCATCGAGGCGCGCGACATCGAACACGCGATCCGCATCGCGAACGACTCCGAATTCGGGCTCGGTTCGGGCGTGCTGACGCGCGACATCCGGCGCGGGGAGGAAATTGCAGCGAACGATCTCGAAGCGGGCATGGCGTTCGTGAACGAGAACGTGCGATCCGACCCGCGCATGCCGTTCGGCGGCGTGAAGCACTCGGGCTACGGCCGCGAATGCGGCGTGTTCGGCATCCGCGAATTCGTGAACATCAAGAGCGTCCACGTGCGCGAATAGCGGCAAGGCGACCGAAGAGCGTTCCATTGCGCGGGAAGCGCACCCGTCGCCCAAGCTCAACTCGCCTCGCATGACGTCCGGCAGCCGCACGGAATGGTTGACGGCGCTCCCCGCCTTATTGCCCGCAAACTTGCCCTCTAGTACACCAGCAATCCTGTATTTCACGGTTTCCAAGGGTTTGCTCGATGGCTTTGCGGCACTGGATCGTTGCGGTTTTTCTCGCGACGGCGCTTGCTCTCACGAATGGCGGCGCGATGGCGCAAGGGGCCGACGCCCCGAAACCGGCTGCACCCGCCGCCGCGGCGCCGGCACCCGCGCCCGAGGCGAACAAGGCAGAGGTCATCAAGCGTGCAAACGATGCCTTTGGAGCGGACATCGCAGGAACGACCGCGAAATGGCTGAAAACGCTCGACGACATCGAGAACCAGCTTCGCAAGCCTGGGCTTCGCTATCCCGAACTCGATGGCTTCCGCGATCAGCTTCTTAAGATCCGCGTCGAAGCCGATGAGTTCTGGAAGAAGCTGGAGCCCGCGATCCGGGCAATCGACGAGCAGGTGCGCAACCTGCCCCCGCTGCCGGCTGCCGACCAGCCGCCCGAGACGGGCGAAGCAGCCCAGCTTCGCGCCGACCTGACTTTCCATCTGAGCCACCTGAATTCGGCGCGCGCAACGCTCGACCACACGCATTCGCGCGTCAATCAGGAGATCAACTCCATCCAGGACATCCGCCGAAAGAACTTCACCAGCAATCTCTTCCAGCCGGTGCAGGGCGTCTGGTCGGCGCAGACATGGGAGAACGTACCCGCCTATGCGAACATCGCCGCCGAGCGGGTCGAACGCACAATCGGAAGCTGGTGGGACGACTCGGACGATCAATCCGAGCTTCTCTATCTTTTCGGCACCGCGGCGGCGCTTTTCGCGGGACTTTCCCTGCTTTCATGGCGCGGAATTCGTCGGCTCAGGACCTGGACCGAAGAGGGCGAACCGCCGTTCTGGCGGCGTGCATCGACGGCGGCAGGCGTTATCGTGTTGCGTATTCTTCCCGCCTGCGTGCCGCTGGTTTTCCTTTATCATGCGGTCAACTCGGTGCAGCCCATCCCTGAAAAGATTCAGTGGCTGCTCTATTCGGCATCGCGCTCGATCCTCGTGATCGTGGTGGTGAACGCCCTCATCGCGACCGTCTTCGCGCCGGGGCGCCCGCAATGGCGGCTCATCCGCGCCACAGAAGGAGCGGCGGTGCGGATTTCGGGGCTGATGCTCGCGCTCGCGCTCGTTTACGGCGCGACCACCTTCATCTACACCGCCACGCGTCTGGTGCAGGCGCCGTTCTCGCTGACGCTTGCCTTCACGCTTCCGGCGAACCTTCTCGTCGCGCTGCTCGTGACCGCGATCCTGAAGACGCCGCTCAGGGACAAGACGTCAGAGGGGCTGCCGTCGACGACGTGGCTGAACCTGCTTCGGGTGCCGGTCTGGATCATTACCGTCGCGATCATCGTAACAGCGCTTTCGGGCTATCTGGCGCTGTCGCGCTTCCTCGCGCAGCAACTCATCGTCACGGGCTCGATCCTCGCCGTCGTCTATATCCTGCTTCTGTGGGCCGATGGCGTGGCTCAGGGCATCAGCGACGAAAACTCGGCCATCGGCGGCTGGATCAAGACGCTCGGCGTCGACCAGAAGCGCTGCGAACGCTTTTCGGTGCCGATAAGCCTTTTCCTCAAGTTCATTGTGCTGATCGGCGCGGTGCCGCTGATCCTGCTGCAATGGGGCTATCCGTGGGCCGACATCGTTGAATGGTATTACCAGCTTTTCTTCGGCTTCCGCATCGGCAACACGCAAGTGTCGCTCGCCGCGATTCTCGCCGCCATTGTCGTCTTCGTGCTCGGCTATTTCGCGGCGCGGCTGTTCCAGAGCTGGCTCGACACACAGGTTCTGAAACCCGCGGGCCTGTCGGGTGGCCTGCGTGACTCCATCCGCACGGGCGTCGGCTATATGGGCGTCGGCGCGGCGGCACTCATCGCGTTGTCTTACGCCGGGTTCAATCTCTCGAACCTAGCCATCGTTGCGGGCGCCTTCTCCGTCGGCATCGGTTTCGGCCTGCAAAGCGTCGTCAGCAACTTCGTCTGCGGCCTCATCCTGCTCGCGGAACGTCCGATCAAGGTGGGCGATCTCGTCACGGTCGGCGGCGAGGAAGGCACGGTGCGCAAGATCAGCGTGCGCTCGACCGAAATCGAAACCAGCGACCGCGCGAGCGTGCTCGTGCCGAACTCCTCCTTCATCACCGGCAACGTGAAAAACTGGACGCTGCGCAACAACACGACGCGCGTGATGATCCCCGTTTCGGTCGTTCACGGAAGCGACCCGCGCAAGGTGAAGGACTTGCTGCTCGGCGTCGCGCGCTCTCATGTTGCGGTGATGACATCGCCGGAGCCGTTCGTTTCGCTCGACGATTTCACGGTCGATGCGCTTCAGTTCAAGCTGTTCGCCTATATCTACGATCTCAACAAGGGAACCGGCACGAAGACCGAGCTTCGCATGGCGATCATCGAGGCCTTCAGGAAAGAGGGAATCCAGATGCCGCAAGGCGCGTCCCCGACACTGCCGTCCGACGAGGCCGAGCTTTGGCGCGAAGCCGTGAGCCAATATCTGGCTTCGCGCGGCGACAAGAAAGACGGTGACGACGACGGCGCACCGAATGACGGCCGGATCGTCCTGCCGAGGATCGGCTCATGAGCCGTCAGGGGGAGAATATGAAAATAGGCAAGCTGATCCAGCAGGTCGAGAGCTTCTTCCTCGTTGTGATCGCGATCCTGACCGTGATCGGCGCGATCAAGGAAATCTACCTCATCGGCGTGAAGCGCGATGTCGGCCTGCAAGATCTGCTGCTCATGTTCCTCTATGTCGAGGTGCTGGGCATGGTCGCGGCCTATATCACGTCGAAGCAGATCCCGATCACGCTGCCCATCTTCATCGCGATTACCGCCATCGCGCGGGTGGCAATCCTGCAGAAGGAGCAAGACCCGATCGCAATCATCTACGAGTCGGGGGCAATCCTGATGCTGGCCATTGCGGCAGCGGTGGTAAATTTCCGCCCGGCGAAAAAGCCGGCAGTTCCGGGCGGACCGTCCTCCAGCGATAGGGCCGGTGAAGGCGGCACCATGCCGCCGGCGTGACCGGCGAAATCGCCGGCCGATACGAGCCTTTTCGCTTGATGCGAGAAGGCTCGTGCAGGCCCGGTTTCGTCTTCCGAAGGCCGCTTACGAAAAGCGTTTACGCTTTCACCTTTGCAGCGGCGGGCACGTCGTGGCAGGGACTTTTTTCGTTCTTCAAAGTCTTCTTTCCCTCCGGCGCCTTGCCCTTGAAATAGCGCGCGGTCGCGATGGCAACCTGCGGCTGGCCCTCGCCGTTAGAGACCTGCTGAATGCCGTCCTGATACCAGCCATCGTATTTGCGAGCGGTCGCCTCTTCGCGGGCGCGGCACCAGACCACCGCCGACAGATCGGCGAAGGTATATTTGCTCGTGGTCGCCGCCGCGAGGCGCAGGGTGTCGGGCCCCTGCTCCGTCACCACGACATCTTTCACCGTGAAAATGCCCGACTGCGGCATCTTCGAGGTATCGACCGCAGCCGCCTGCAAGGGCTGCGTTTCGGTGTTCGAGGCACAGCCCGCGAGCGCAACCGTGGCGACGGCAAACAAGGCAAATCTTTTCATGACACGATCAATCCGTGAATTCGTTGACGCGAAGCCCGCCAGCCCCCTTGGCGCGCCGATGCTTGAGCGTGGGAGGCGATTCCCGGCGCTTCTGTGGCTCGCGCCGCCGGTTTTCAACCTGAGATTGCTGCGCCGGACGCTTCCAGGCGCGACTGTTGCGCGAAAAACGCTCTACCTCTCCATACCGGCTGACCATTCCGCTCCCCGCTTCGCCCAAGCCCCTCTCGATTCCTTCAATTGCATTCGGCGCTCTTTCAGGCGATGATCCCCGCATACCAAGGGGGGCCGCAGGCATGCGGCTGAGATTGCGCTGAAGAGACCTGAAACAGGTGCCGCGCGACGACCCGTAGAACCTGATCCGGTTAGGACCGGCGGAGGGAATGGTCTTGCAGACACGCCGCCCGTTTCGCGAAAAGCGCTTGCGCTTTGCAGCCCTGATTCGTCCCCCGATCACGCAAGGAGACAGCGCATGAACGCGCCCATCGATCCGAAAAAGGTTGAGCCGGTGAAGGTCACGACGGGTTACCTGCCGGGATCGCGCAAGGTTTATGCGGAGGCAGCGCCCGGCGTGCTCGTGCCGTTCCGCCAAATCGCGTTGCACGAAAGTTCGGGCGAGCCGCCGTTCCGCGTCTACGATACGAGCGGCCCCTATTCCGATGAAGCCGCGCGCATCGATGTAAACGCGGGGCTCGCCCGCCACCGCGAAGCGTGGGTGAAGCGTCGCGCCGTCGAGGCTTACGAAGGGCGCACCGTAAAGCCGGAAGATAACGGCAATGTCGGCGACGCCCACCGCGCGCGCGAATTTCCGCATCGTTATCCGGTCTATCGCGCCGCCGACGGCCAGCCGCTGACGCAGCTCGAACTGGCGCGCGCGGGCGTGATCACCGAAGAAATGGTCTATATCGCGAACCGCGAGAACCTCGGTCGCACCGCGGCGCTCGACCGCGCCAGGGAAGCGCTGGCGGATGGCGAAAGCTTCGGTGCGGCGATTCCTGAATTCATCACGCCGGAATTTGTCCGCGACGAGGTTGCGCGCGGCCGCGCCATCATCCCGGCCAATGTGAACCACGCCGAGCTTGAACCGATGATCATCGGCCGCAACTTCCTCACCAAGGTGAACGCGAATATCGGCAATTCCGCCGTCTCGTCCTCCGTCGAGGAAGAGGTGGAAAAGATGGTCTGGTCCATCCGCTGGGGCGCGGACACGGTGATGGACCTGTCCACCGGCCGCAACATCCACA
>NZ_JASGFR010000033.1:0-37775 GCF_047605405.1 Rhodomicrobium sp.
GCCACACCTCTTCACCCGAAAGACAGACCATCACACATTGGGACTAAACACCTAGTGGAGCGAATTTGACATTTGAGTCCCGGTGGCTGCGAGCTCTCGCTCAAATGTCAAATTCAAAAGCTCCACTAGAATCATGATGTTGCTAGTGGTCCTTTCGATTCCGACATTTGCTCGCAAGCGTGCTGCAAACGGATGCAAATGTCGGAATCGGACCACTAGCCGCCCTTACCCCTAGCGCAATCGAAGGGACCGTTTCCGCTCCGGCGGAAGCGACCCCGGCGTGCGCCTCCCGCATCCGATTTCGAGGCTCAGGAGCCATTCATGAAGATACTCTTCATCAATCCCACCTTCTTCGACGGCGACGCTTTCAAGAACCGCTATGCCGACTACGTGAACTGGATCCGGGGCGGCAATCTCTACGTCGCTCCGTTCGAGCCGCCGCTCGGCCTCGCATATCTCACGGCCTACGTGAAGCGGCTCGGCCATGACGTAACGCTGCTCGACATGCAGGCGCTGTTGATGGATTCGGAAGAACTGGGGCGCCGTATCAAGGCTGAAAAGCCCGATGTCGTAGGCATCACCGCCATGACGCCTACGCTCCCGGCGGCGCTGCGTGCGGCCGACATCGCACGCGCTCAGGTGCCCGCCTCGACAATTGTGCTCGGCGGCGTTCACCCGACGCTCGACCCGGAAACCGTCATCGGCCATCCATCGGTGGATTTCGTCATTCGCGGCGAGGGCGAGGAGGCTTTCTCGCAGCTTCTGCATGCGCTCCAAAACGGCGGCGATGGGCTCGGGCAAATCCAGGGGCTATGCTTCCGCACGTCAAATGGTGTGCACATCTCCGAGAAGGCGCAGCTGGGCGAGAACCTCGACAGCATCCCCGGCGCGGATTACGGCGCGTTCCCCGTCGAGCGCTATATCGAACACAATTCGCTGCTCCGCTCCGTGCGCGGCATCTCGATGATTGTCTCGCGTGGCTGCCCGTATAATTGCAGCTTCTGCGCCGTGCAGCAGACCATGGGCCGCAAATGGCGTTTCAAGTCGCCCGCGAAGGTCGTGGACGAGGTGATCCGTCTCCGGGACGACCACGGCATCGAAGGCGTATGGTTCAAGGACAGCATCTTCAACCTCAAGCCCGCATGGACGAAGGAATTCTGCCGCCTGATGGTCGAGCGGAAGGTCGGCATCGAGTGGCAGGCGCTGACGCGCATCAACCTGCTCGACGAGGACGAACTCATCATGATGAAAGAGGCGGGCCTCACGCAGATCGACCTCGGCATCGAGTCGGGCTCGCCGAAGAGCCTTGTGCGTCTCAACAAGAAGATCACGGTCGACCAGATCAAGGAGAAGGTCGCGCTCGCGAAGAGGCATCTGCGGGTGTTCGGCTTCTTCATGATCGGCATTCCGGGAGAAGACGAGGACGATGTCCGCCAGACTTTCGAACTTGCGAAGTCGCTCGAACTCGACCGCTGGAGCTGGAGCATATATTCGCCCCTTCCGGGCTCGCCGCTTTACGACGAACTCATCGCAGAGGGACGGATCAAGCCGTTCGCGCTCGAACACACCCGTGTTCACTTCACGGAAGCCTATGAAGGTATCTGCTCGATCCCTTCCGCTCGCCTCAAGGAGCTTTACGGCGAGATCAACGAGCATTTCGCAACGCGGCGGCTCCAGCATCTTTGATCATCGCCCGCGAGCGAATGGCGGTCGGCAAAATCGTAGGGGCTTCGATGAGCAGAAAGCTGAACAAGAGGAGGCCAGACTTCTGGACAGCGCAAGCATTTGAAGCAGAGGCAGCGCTCACATTCTTCGAGCCACACTTCAAGGCGGGCAGCTGCAGTTGAATTCAGAATTGGGAGAAAGCCCCACGCGAAATTGGAAGCGCTCCGTGCCCCAACCCTGCTAAGCTGCCGTGCGAAGGGACTGATCTCATGACGCTGACAACGGGGCAGCTGCACCACACGCTCACAACGGTGCTTGGCTTGACGAAACGGGAGGGCGGTTTCAGCTACCGCCTGATCGGCACGGCCGCCGACCTGCTGCGCGGGGTGCCGATAGAGCCCGGCGATGTCGACTTTCTGGCGAGCGCGCGTGCCGATGTCGACACTTTCGCGCGGGCGCTTGCCGCCTATCGATGCCTGACCCCGCCGACGTGGATGCCCTGTTGCCTGCAATATTACGCGGCGTTCGAGGTGGACGGCGTCCAGGTCGATGTCAGCACCGTCGAGTCTCCGTCGCAGTCCACCTTCATCGAGGCCTTCGGCAACGGCCCCTGGACGCATTTTTCCGAAATCGCCGTCGGCGACAAGCGCGTCGCGGTGGTGGCGCCCGAACTGCGGCTGGCGACCGAGCTTTGCCGCGACCGCAAGGACCGGGCCGAGATCATCGCCCGCTGGATGCGCGATCATGGCTGCGACGCGCCGCTTCTGAGGAACGCCATGGAAGCGCGCGGCATCGACGCGGCAACGCAGTCGTCCGTGATGGCGACCATCCGCGAGGCGAACTTGAGGTTCGTGACTGATGGAGAAGCGGATCGGTGAATCCGGCTCCATCCCATTAAATCAGACCGTTCCGGTCGAATGCGCACCATTGCGCAGCCGCCAGAAGATGCCGTTCAGAACGCGGCGGTCGTCCGCACGCGTAAAAGCCGCGCGGCTTGTTCGGCCTCCGGGCCGACATTCCCGCCCGTTACGGCCCGCACAGCGTCGAGAAAGGGCGCCGCGCCGGAGTGCCGTCAGATCGAAGCGCGCCCTGAGATACTCCCTCGTTTGGAAGTCGGAATCGCATGCGCCCGATTTGGCGAATCCCTTTTATGGGTATGCCATCTAAACCTGCTTCAGGATTTCCGCTACGAGAGCCGCCGCTGCGGGATCGTAACCGCGTCTCGGTCGCGGGAGATCGATGTCGATGTCGAGCGCAAAATCGCCATCCCGCAGCACAAGAACCCGGTCGGCGAGTGTGACCGCCTCGGCGACATCATGCGTGATGAGCACGGTCGTAAAGCGGTGCTCCTGCCAGATTCGCTGGGTCAGTTGATGCATCTCGGCGCGCGTGAGCGCATCGAGAGCGCCGAACGGCTCGTCCAGCAGCAGGATGCCGGGTCTCGATACGAGGGCACGAGCCAGCGACACACGCTGACGCTGCCCGCCTGAAAGCACCGCCGGCTACTCCTTCTCGCGGCCCGAAAGGCCAACATCGGCGAGCGCGGCGGCAGCGTCTTCGCGCCAGTTCGGTTCGCGGCTTATGCCGACATTTCCGATCACGGTTTCCCAAGGCAGAAGCCTCGCATCCTGAAACAGGAGGCGCACGCTTTTCTGGAGCCCGCTCGCGGGCTTGCCGTCGATGACGACTTCGCCCGATGTCGGCGCGTCGAGACCGGTGATGAGGCGCATGAGTGTGGTCTTGCCGCCGCCCGAACGTCCGACGATGGCAACAAACTGCCCGGCAGGTATCTCGATGTCGATATTCTGTAGCACCTGCCGATCGCCGAACGACTTGCCGACAGCGCGGAAGGCGAGCGAAAGCCCCTCGACCCCCGGCGCCGCCCGCGACTTCGCCGAAGCGGACGCGCCACTTTCCTCTTCGGAAGCAGCGCAAGCCGGCTCGGAGACAGACCTGTGGGTTGCGAGACGGCCGAATGAGCCTTCGGCAAGGGTCATGCGATCACCTTTTGATAGGATGGATGCCAGGCGAGAGCCCGCTGTTCGAGCGCGCGCGTAAGCGCGTCGGCGACTTTGCCGAGTACGGCGTAAATGATGATGCCAAGGAGCACGACATCGGTCTGGAGAAATTCGCGGGCGTTCATGGTCATGTAGCCGATGCCCTCCGACGACGCGATGGTCTCGGCCACGATGAGCGTCAGCCACATGATGCCGAGCGCATAGCGAAGTCCGACCAGCACAGATGGCAGCGCGCCCGGCAAGATCACGCGCCGGAACAATGCGAACTGCGACAGGCCATAGACACGCGCCATCTCGATCAGACCCTTGTCGACGGTGCGGATGCCATGGAACGTGTTGAGGTAGATCGGAAAGAACACGCCAATCGCCACGAGGAAGAGCTTCGCCGCTTCGTCGATCCCGAACCAGAGAATGACGAGCGGAATGATGGCGAGGTGGGGCACGTTGCGGATCATCTGAAGGAGCGAATCGAGCAGCGTCTCGGCGGTTTTGGAAAGGCCGTTCAGCACGCCAAGAAAGAAGCCGATGGAGCCGCCGATAAGGAGTCCGGTGAGCGCGCGCTCGGTGCTGATTGCGGCATGATGGAACAGGGCGCCGGTCTTGGCCGTCGCCCAGAAGGCAACAGCAACATCGCTGGGTGCGGGAAGAACGCGCGCCGGGATGAGCCCTGTGCGGCATCCAGCCTCCCAGATCGCAAGCAGGAAAATGGGCAGCGCCCAGGGAGCCAGCGTCCGGCCGACATACCGCGCGGCGCGCCTCGCCGGGCGAAAGCTTTCTTTCGGTGCCGCGCCGATATCAGTTCCGTTGGAAAAATCCTTCCCGGTCGCGACCGCAGCGCCTCGGATGTCGGTCTGGTTCGCGTGGATGTTCACTGCGTCCTCCCGGGTTCGCGCCTCTGACCATCGGCAACGATTTCGCCGAACGGCCCGGTGTTGATTGCGACCTTGGCCCGCCGCTCGCCCCCGGCTATCGGGAGCAGCGGCAAAAGCAGCTCCGATACGCGATAGGCTTCTTCGAGATGCGGATAGCCGGACAGGATGAAGGTATCGATGCCGAGCGCGCTATATTCGAGGATGCGGGCGGCAACGGTTTCAGGATCGCCCACAAGCGCAGTTCCCGCACCGCCGCGTGCCAGACCGACACCGGCCCACAAGTTGGGACTGACTTCGAGCTTGTCGCGCCGCCCGCCATGCAGCGCCGCCATGCGGCTTTGTCCGACTGAATCCATGCGGGAGAAGATCTTCTGCGCGGCTGCGATTGTCGCGTCATCGAGATGCGAGATCAGCTTTTCCGCTTCGGCCCATGCCTCGGCTTCGGTCTCGCGCACGATGACATGCAGCCGTATGCCGAAAGACAGTGTCCGGCCCCGAGCGCTTGCCGCCGCGCGAACCGTCGCGAGCTTTTCCGCGACCTGCGCGGGCGGTTCGCCCCATGTCAGGTATTTGTCGACTGTCTCGGCTGCGACGGAAATCCCGGCCTCGGACGAGCCGCCGAAATAGAGCGGCGGTCCCTTTTCCTGCACCGGCGGGAACAGCAGCCTCGCGTTTTCGACGCGGATATGGCGCCCTTGATAGGTGACGGCGTCGCCTGCGAGCAACGCGCGGTAGACGTGGAGGAACTCGCGGGTCACGTCGTAGCGCTCGTCGTGAGACAGGAAGATGCCCTCTCCCTTGCTCTCCACGGGATCGCCACCCGTCACGACGTTGACGAGAAGCCGCCCGTTCGATACGCGGTCGAGGGTAGCGGTCATGCGCGCGGCAACAGTGGGCGACTGGAGCCCCGGTCGCACCGCCACGAGGAAGCGGAGCCGCGTGGTCAGCGGAGCGAGAGCAGACGCCACAATCCAGCTATCCTCGCAGGTGTGTCCCGTCGGGATGAGTACGCCGTGAAAGCCGAGATCGTCGGCGGCCTGCGCGACCTGGCGCAGATAGGAAAAATGGGTATCCCTGCCGCCGATGGCAGAGCCGAGATATCGGCCATCGCCATGCGTCGGCAGGAACCAGAGGACGTTTAAGGCTTCGGTCACGAGCCCGCCTTCCAGACGGCCTCGGATACGGTGATCGGCTTCGGAAGAAGGCCGAGCGCGAGGAAGGTGTCGGCGATATTCTGCTGGGCCTTCACCACGTCGTCGCTGATCGGCACGATGCCGTAGCCCTGCCGTTCGAGCGCGACCTCAAGGATCGGCGCGGGAACGCTCGTGGATGCGCTCAGTTGCGCTGCTGCCGCCTTCGGGTCGGTTTTGACCCAGGCGTCGACGCTGCGCAGTTCTTCGATCACGGCCTTGACCGCATCCGGATGCTCTTCTGCGAGCTTCTTCGTCGCGAAGTAGAACTGATAATTGTCGACGAGCCCCTTGCCGTCCGCCAGTTGCCGGGCGCCAAGCGTGACTTCTGCAGCTGCCTGGAACGGATCCCAGATCACCCACGCGTCGACCGCGCCCTTTTCAAAGGCCGCGCGTGCGTCGGCGGGCGTGAGAAACACCGGCGTGATGTCGGAATACGCCACCCCGGCCTTTTCCAGCGCTTTCACGAGCAGGTAATGCACGTTCGAGCCCTTGTTCAGCGCGACCTTCTTGCCCTTCAACTCTGCGACCGATTTGAGCGGGCTGTCCTTCGGAACGAGGATGGCTTCGCCGCGTTCCGCCGGAGGCTCATGGGCGATATAGAGGAGCGGCGCACCGGCTGCCTGGGCGAAGATCGGCGGGGCTTCGCCCGTGTTGGTGATATCGATCGCGCCCACGTTCAGCGCTTCGAGAAGCTGCGGCCCTGCGGGGAATTCCGTCCACGTGACCTTGTATCCGAGATCGCCGAGCTTCTTTTCGAGCGTGCCCTTGCTCTTCAGGAGGATGAGCTTGCCGTATTTCTGAAAACCGACGCGGACGGTCTTGTCCTGCGCGTCGGCGCTGCCGGCTGCGAAAACGGATGTCAGCGCGAAGGCGGAAGCGAGAAACGCCTTGCGGAGCGATAAGCGCATGAAGATCCCCAAAATTGACCAAAGGTGACGTAGCGGGACCACAATGAGGAAAAACGGGCAGGGCTGTCAAAACTAAAGTCGATGTATTATATGGAAGAACTCAGTAAATTCGCGTGCGGGCTGGAAGGATCTTGCTTCGCAACGACACATCGCGAGGCTCTGTTTTCTGAGAGAGAGGAGGCGCGTTGTCGCTCTCTCGCCACACCGACGGGATGAGAACGCTTTTCTTTTTTTGGCTGACGGTCGACTGTCGACCAGAAAAAATTAGATGATTACACTCAGTCGTGAGCAAAAAAAGGTGCGCCGCGCCAATTGGTCGAAAGCGTTTCGACTTCCAGGCGGCGATAAGGGCGCGTTCAAGACCAATGCCGGACAGAAGTCATCCTGCGCCGCCGCGCGCCTGGGGAAGCGCCCGGCGGCCCGGACTAGCGACCTGAAAGGCGCGTCACGCTTCGTGCCTTGGTGCAAGCCCCCGTCGACGAGCGAAAGGTGATCTGGCTCAGCCTTCACACAGATTCGGAGCGCGTGGCGCGCCGCAAGGCCGCTGCACGGGTGCCACTCGAAGGGCTTGGAGAGACCAGTCTCGCAGGCGATATGGCCGATGCGGAGAAGCGTTACGCCGCCGACGGAGAGGCCACGTATCGGCCTGCTCGGAAATGGTTGTGTTTCCACGCCCGCGTGCCCCAAAATTGTGGATCGGAGAGTCTGAAGCGACTCTATGGCGGAAAAGTGAATTGGAATAGGTGCTTACGGGAAATTTTGCGGCGAGAACTTGGCGGAGGGGGTGGGAGCCATATGCGATTCTCTGTAAGAGTTATCCATTTATTAACAATGGTTTACTAAAATAATCCGGAGCATTTTGTGCAGCATTAGGTGTAACAGGCTAGTGCTGTGCTGTTCGACGAATTTCACGAGCGCTCGACTGTCAGCGCGGCCTGCGTGACGATCTTCGCATCCTCCCGATGTCGGCGACGCTCCAGGGTGCGTGCGTCGCGCAACTTCTCGGCGATGCTCTCGTCCGGCGGATACCGAGGTCAGTGGGGTGAAATGTTGGCAACTGTTGCCAAAGCGAGTATCTTTTGACAGAAACAGGAGACACGGGGATGCCCACCCGCAACGTCAGCCTAACGCCGGAACAGGACGCCTTCATTGACGAGTTCTGGAGAAGGGCGAATACCGGAACGCCAGCGAAGCGATGCGTGATGCCATTCGCGCGTTGCAGCAGCGCCGGGCTCTGGACTCTCTCAAGCTCGACAAGCTTCGACTAAGCATTCAGGCAGGGGTCGCGGCCCTCGAACGCGGCGAGTATGATGAGGTCGACGATGCAGACCTCGACACCTATCTCGATGACCTTGCCGCGCCGGCGTCCCGTTGATCCCGCATGGCGCGCTATCGGCTTTCCGAACCCGCTAACGCCGACATCGCTTCGATCCTTAGGACCGGAGCGCCACGGTCGGCAGGCCCGCATCCGTTATCGCGCGCGTTATCGCGCGCTGCTCACCGCCTCTATGCGGCGCGTCGCCGCCGAACCCGACGGCGTTTCGACCTCCAATCGAGACGAGCTGCTTGCCGGAATTCGCAGCTTCCACATTCACCACAGCCGAACCGAAACCCGCGAGGCGCCGATCAGCGATCCGGTGCATGTGATTTTCTATCGCGCGGTCGAACCCGGCCTCGTTGAGATCGTCCGCGTGTTGCATGACCGCATGGAGCCAAGCCGGCATGTCGGCCAAGAGATTGAGGAACCGAAGAAGTAACTGGGAGAGCGCCGATCCGAAGACCGCCTTCCGGCGGAATATGGATCGCGACAAGAGACGAACATGGAGAACGATCATCACCGTCGATGACGCCCGATCGTTCCTGTCCGAACTGGCCGAAGAAATCCAAGCCCAACAAAGTCGTCACGCGCAGCGCTTTGCCCGATCTGCCGCCGGGCGGCGGCAAGTGAAGCGGCAACGTCAGCCGCCACCATCTTTCGCAATCCCTCCGCCGACGCTGGTCGGCGTGCCGAATTCAATCTCTGGAAAAGCAAGGCCGATTGTTGAGAAGGCTCTTGATCAATAGACTGATAGCACATAGACAATCATCAGTGAGGCGCTACGGCCCTCAATGAAACTCCTCAAACCGGTCCGAGCCAATGGTGACCCAATCAATCCGGCCATTTTCAGGGCCTTACCTTAGGCCAAGCGCGCCCTTTCGTGCGGGGCTCTCGGCGCCGCAAATCCACAGCGCTGTTTTCATCGCCGACACAGCGAAGATTTTGGGAGACGTGCATGTCGCGGAAGGCGTCAGCGTTTGGCATTATGCCGTCGTAAGAGGTGACGCCAACGCGATCCGGATCGGGCGGCGGACAAATATTCAGGATGGCGCAATCATCCATTGCAGAGCCGGTCATCCCGTCAGCATTGGCGATGAGGTCTCCATCGGACACGGAACCATCCTTCACGGATGCACGATCGCAAATCATTGCCTCATAGGACTTGGCGCGCGACTGCTCGACGGCGTGCGGCTCGCGGAAGAAACGCTTGTCGGTGCCGCCGCGCTCGTTCTCCCCGGCGTTGAGTATCCCCCGAATGTTCTTCTAATCGGCGCACCGGCCCGGATTGCCCGCCCGCTCACCGAGGGCGAGCGCCAGGAGATCAGGCTCAATGCCGAGCGCTACGTTTCACTCAGCAGAGCTTATGAGGCCGCGTAGCTCGCTGCCGCGAGTGCGCGCGGCGTCCAATGAAAGAAATGGCGGCGCGGCGCCTCATAGTGCCGCAATCCGCAAGCCAAAGAGTGGCGAAGGGGATCATGTGAGAAAGCGAAATTTGAGCCATTTTCTGACGAAGCCCCAAGGCAGGCGCGAAAACACGAATACGAATATGACATTTTCTATGCTGCGCGAGACCGCCGCAAGCTTAAGGGACGCAGCGGTGGCAAGAGGCACGGATGTGCAGGGGGTCGTCGAGCTTGCTGTCAATGAATGGCTTGCGCGGCAGACGGAAATCTCAGAGGCATCGCGATAGCAACGCAGCGCTCAGCGCCCGCTCGCCGACAATCATGAAAGCGGGATTGGTGCTCCGGCACGGTCTTCAAAACCTGCGGTTGTTCCAGTGCCGGACGATAAGCGGGCTTATTGAAATGACGTAACGAAATCCCGCCCTTCACCATGGGAGATCAAAAGCGGCGCTCAAGGATCTCGGGGCAAAGGTCGAAAGAGGCCGATTGCTGCCTTTCGGGTTGTTGGCAGGGACGTCCGTTCCTGAAGGGCAAGCGGCAGTGCTCGCGTGGCGTTCCAACTGCGAGAGGACAAAGCCATTTGGGCTCCGAAGTTCAACGGCACAAACGCCGCCATTGGTTTCAAGTCAGCCGTTTCGATCCCACACAAAAAAAGGCGGCGAGATGTCCCGCCGCCTTCGCAATAAAACCGTTGCCGATGCTTACCAGCGAATGCGCACGCCACCCGTCCCGGCGTAGCTCTCTCCGCGCTCCGCGAACTCGCCGTCGAAGGCAGCGAACACCGCCACGTCCTTCGAGATGTCGAGCTTGAAGCCAGCATTCACGCGCGCCACGTCTTCCGCCGCCGAAGCGCCGTCAATCCGGAAGGTCGAACCCGGCAGCGCAATGAACGACGCTTTGTTGTAGCGGTCGGCATTGAACTCATGCTCCCACGATACGCGAGCATAAGGCGTCAGCACCCAGCTTTCGATGAGTGTCGTCTTCGTGTCGATCTGGATGCCAAGGAAAGCCTTATCCGAATCGATGTCCACCGAACTCACGCGGAGTGCCGCGAGGTTCGAGCCGACAGCGGTCTCAGAGAAGGCGTCGTTTGAGAGTTGCGCCAACTGGTAGCCAGCAAACGGCGTCACAGTCACGCTGCCAGCGTTGTATTTGTAGCCAGCTTCAAAGCGGGAGATCCACTCATCGCTGGAGAAAGTGCCGCGCAGCTTGTCAACGCTACCGAGGCCATCGACGAAGCGGGTCGTCTTGTTGTCGAAATGGCCGTAAGCGATCGTGCTTGCGCCGTAGAAGTTGCCCCAGGTCGCCCGGCTGTAGAGAGCGATGTGGCCGCCTTCGCTGACGCCTGTCGTAGCACGGTCGTTAACGGAGAAGTTCGAGTTCGAGAAGCCGCCCGCGATACCGACGAGCAGGTTTTTGGTAGCCTGGTAGTCGATACCGCCCGCAACTCCCGAGGTGTGGTTCGACAGGTCGGCGCTGCCGACGCCTGTCTCGCCGTCGAGCGTGGCGTACTGGCCGAAACCGCTCGCCCAGATGCGGCCGCGGCTGGCGAGTGCGCCTTCATAGCCAGGCTCGTCCTTAAGGGACGCGGAGCCGCCGTCCTTGAGGCCGAACACGTCGTTGCGGCGGTCGTCAGCCCAGAAAGTAGCCTGGCCGAGCACCGTGGTCACAAACAGGTTGCCCGCGTTGAGCGCTGTCTGCTGTTGGCCGGTGATGCCCTCGCCGCCGAGCGACGTGAACGCCGCCGGAGCGCTCGCTGCGGTATTATTAGCGATAAGCGCGTTCAGGAATTGCGCGCCGGTCGTGCCGAAGTTACCCGCGTTACCCGCTGTATCTATGGCCGAAGCAACGGACTTCTGATTTTGAGTTTGAGCGGCATTTGCAAAGTGAGATTGAAGTATTACCTGCAATTGCGGATCGCCGACCACCGACAGCTTGCCGGTGAACAAGGCCATCAGGTTGCCGCTGGAGGAGGTGTCGACCGAAATCGACGAAACAACCCCGGCCGCAAGCTTGGAGCCATTGTAGTCGATCGCGTTGCTGTTCAGCAGGGTATAGGTCGTGCCTGGCAGGAAAACGCCCGTCAGTTGCACCTTCGACCCGGCCTTGAAGTCGGTCGTGCCATTGACGGTAAGGCCTTGATACGACGTCGTGCCGTTGCCCTTCGCGCCAAACGCGCCACCGCTCTTGATGGTGACATCACCGGTCACAGTGCCCGAACCGCCGAACACGCCGCCATTGCCGACCGTCACCGGAACGTTCAGCTTGTCGCCGCTGGCGAGAAGAAGCTTCGTCGTAATGCCGTTCGGATCGATGAAGTAGTTCGCGGCATCGTAGAGATTGATGCGCGACCAGTAGCTCAAATCTGTGCCGACGAAGGCGGTGATCGCATCCACTTCGGTGTTGGCAATGATCTGCTTGATCGTGTCAGTCGAAAGGTTGCCGTAGATGCCGCCCGTCGTCGTGGTGCCGATAAGCCCTTCAATCGCCTTGGCGGCCGTGCTGTCGCCGCCATAGACCGTCACGAGCAAGATGGAGGCATCCTTGCCATGCGTGTCGGTAAGTTCCTTCGCGATAGCCGTGGTAGGAAGGCCGTAGGTCAGACGCGCCCGGTAGGTGGCCGCGTTCTCGGCGGAATAAGCGTAGGGATCATTTGCCGTCGTGAGGGAGCTTTTCACGACATCGGCGAGGCTCGTGAACGACGTGCCGTTCTGCGAGTTCACCAGGCTGAGAAGTGTCGATCGATCACTATACGCGTTCGCAAAGGTCTGCTGGAAATTGAGCGCGGTCGTGCTGCCGACGGTATTGGTATTCTGGTAAGCCGGATCGGTCGCAGTCAGGAGTTGCGCCAATTCATACTGCACGAAAGAGCGGCTCGCGATGATGTCGAGCGCGTAGTGCACGCCGAGAACGATCCGGCTGTTTCCATATTCGGAAGCGCGAAGCAGCATGCTGTCGAACCGCTCGGGCACCAGCATGCCGAGCAGGATCGAGTCTGTGTAAGCGTAGGTAGTGTGGCCGCTCGGGAAGGCCGGGTTCGTGGTGAGCCCGTTCAATGCCGTCGGATCGAAGTTGTTGATCGCCGAAGAGACCTGATCGGGACGCGAGCTGCCGTATACGTCTTTACCAATGGCCGTATAAACCCCGGTCGGCGCGTAACGGAGGTCGTAAACGCTTGACGTGGTGTTCGGCAGGCCGTTGTAGGTCGGCAGCGTATAACCGGTGGGGGCAACGGCGGCGGTTGCCACGTAATTGGCGGGAGTTGTGGACGGGTTCGAGACCGCTCCGTTAGCAAAATAGGCCTTGGCAACACCCGCATCATTGCCGGTGAAGCCGAGCGCAGTCGTCAGCAGGGTGACGGTATTCGTCATCGTGGTCGTGGCACCGTTGCTGCCGACGCCCGTCTGATAGGCTGCGCCGAGCGCCACGCCATAGCCGCCGATCGCTTGTTGCGGAACGATGGTACTTGCCGCGCCGGTTGGTGTCGCTTGCGCAGGCAGGCCGCCGGCAAGATTGGCCGCCACACCGTATTTGGCGGTCGTGCCGTTTGCGAGCGTGATCGAATTCGATGTACCGCTCATATAGTTCTTGTCGCTGATGGCGAGTTCTTCCACCGTCAGCGTGTCTTTATGACCGTTGATGACGGCGACGCTCGCCGCATTGTTGTTGACGGCCACAGTCTGGCTCAGATTGAGGTCGAGCGTCTGCTGGCCGGTTGCGGTTCCGTTCAGCGAAAGGAACGGCGAGAGAAGATTGAGAACGTTGACATTTGCCACCGTGACGTTCGCAGCGGGAGCGGCAGCGACCGCCGGCGAGGAGAATGCAGCGGCGGCGATGGCAAGCGCAGCCGTGCTCATGAATGCGCCGAAACGGCGCGATGACTGGAAGGTCATTTGTGGTAGCCCTTGTGCCCAAAAGCGGATCTTGGATTTCCGCACAAGGGCAGATACGCCCGGCGCTATGCGGGCATGTGACAGCTCGGTGACGAGCGGCTTTTGCGCCGTACCTGTGGCGTTCGCACCACGAAGGTAGCGATATGGCGCCGTCCTGCTGCTCGCCTCCTTGCCAAGCTTTAAAACAGACTACGCTCCTCCCGACATCAGACTGATCCCAGAACACACCGTGAATCTTCACCGCGCTGAATGGCGTCGTTGCAGACCGCATGCGCTCGCTATTCAGCTATAGGTGTAGGGTATCTCGTGGTGGCCAAAAGGCGGATCAGGATCGGCGTGGCGCTTAGCTTGGCTGACCTTAACTTCTGGAAATAGTTGTAATGCAGGCGCGCTTTGTCCCGTGCGGTATTTCCGCTCACGACCCTCCGTTGCAGGGCGGAGCGTTGGCTCCGCCCGCCACCATTTAAATGTCGACCTGCTCGGAGATCGCAAGCGCGTCATCAACCTCGACGCCAAGATACCGGACCGTGCTTTCGATCTTTGTATGACCGAGGAGAAGCTGCACGGCGCGCAGGTTGCCGGTCTTCCGGTAGATCAATGTCGCTTTGGTCCGTCGCAGGGAATGCGTGCCGAAGAGGCTGGCGTCAAGCCCAACCATGGCGACCCAGGTCGAGACAAGACGCGCATATTGTCTCGTGGTGAAGCTCCTTTCTTCGCCGCGCCGGCCGCCGAACAGGAAGTAGCCAGGCTTCCTTTGCGTCACGCGCAGATACTCATCGACTGACTGTCGCGTCTGCTCGGTGATCTCGAAGCGTACGGGACGCCCTGTTTTTCGTTGCCGGACAGTCGCTCGCTCGACGGCGTATCCGTGCGGTGCGACATCCTCCACCTTGAGGGCAACCACATCGCAGCCTCGAAGCTTGCTATCGATCGCGAGATTGAACAGCGCCAGGTCGCGGGTTCGGCGTTGGAGTTGAAGTCGGGTTCGGATGGCCCAGACGTGTTTTGGCTGGAGGGGCGGCTTTGGTCCGACAAGCTTGCCCTTGTTCCAGGGGCGGCGCGATGCGCCACTCGCGTTGACGCTTTGACCTGTACTCATGGTCTCTCTCCATTTTGGGTGCGAGACTTGAGAGTGCCATGCCTATGCCGCCGCCGAGATCGGGCAGTGAAGAAACCGGCCGTTGGCGTCGGGCGCCAGCCAGATGCCGATTGCGATGCCGGTCAAGATCGAGAACAGGATGGCGAGAACGATCGACCCGAGCCAGGTCACGCGTCTCGCATCCCTGGCTGTGAGTTCGATCCTGGCGCGCTCGGCGGCGGCGGTGCCCGACAAGGCGTCCGTCAACTCAACCGTGGAAGACCGAACGGTTTTGGCCACGTAGTCGGCGGCGGCCGTGATGAGGCCTTCGCCGGATGTTTTTGCCGAAGCCGCCGCGCGCTCCATCGCATCGAGAGAGGCGTCGCGTTCGGCCTTCAGGATCGCATCGGCCTTCTCCAGATAGCGATCGGTGACAAGCTCAAGAAGCGTGAGCACCACAAACAACGGGTCGCCTGGCGCCAAGATGATCCTGTGGCGCTTGGCGACCTCGCCGATGAGCCGATGGATTTCCGCCTCCCGGTCCGGCTCAGAGGGCGATGATGGAGGAAAGCTGTCCATTCACTTCCCGTTCGACGAGCTGTAGCCTGGCCTTCGCCATGATGGTGAAGTCTTGTGACTCCCGCACTTCGGCAAACGACAAGCCCGCCGACATCATCTTTTTCACGTCGACGCCGAAGGTGTCCTTTTCGCTGAACGTGTGATCGGCAAGATGCACGATGGCCGAGATGCGCCCGGCGGAGCCCTTATAGATTTCGAGGTCTTCGAACCTGCGGCCGGCAGGCACCACGGGGCCGAAATGATCGTTGATCCACACCACGATCTCGACAGAAGGCGGCGTCTGGCCGGTAATGGCTTCGAGATTGGCGCTCGTTTCGCGGAAGGTCGAGCCGCCGGTCAAGATAATGTGGGCGACGAGCCTCTTGTCGGCGGAGCGGACGTGCTCGGGGACCTTGTTCTTCAGGAGATAGCGGTTCAGCTCAACGAAGGCTGATGCGCCCGTGTCGATGACGAAGTTCGCGTCGGTCGTGAGAAACTCCTCGGTGATGTCATCGAAAACGCGAGGGTTGATGGCATCGCCCTCCATGAGCTGGACACGCTTCACGCCAAGCGCGTGAAAGCTTGAAAACGACGCCGAGGTGGCATCGGCGTCGATGGCGATCACGGGCAGGCCCGCGGCCTGATAGGCTTGCACCAGTAGCACCGCGTGATGCGACTTGCCGACGCCGCCCTTGCTGTTCAAGAACAGATTGACCGCGCGCCGTGACTGCGAACCATTCTCCATGCGAAGATCTCCTTCAGTCGTATTTTTTCCTGTAGGCGTCCATGGGATCGAAGTGGAACGTCCGCTCTTCGGGCGGTCCGACATAAAGCGGCTTTCGAGGCCTGCCGTCGGCAGGAGGCGAAGGGCTCGCAACCCCAAGGCCTGGAAGCCCGACCGGGTCATCGTCATCGGAGGCCTGGTGGCGATACTCGCGGACCAGGCGGATGAATTGCCGGTAGCTGATCCCCAGCCGCGTTTTGTGCTTCGCGTAGATGCGCGACATTGGCGCCTTGCGGGTCAACTCGCCGGCAATTTCCGGAAGCAGCGCGGTGAACGCGATGCGCCCGTCCCCCCATTTCGCTCGTGGCTTCTCTTCTCCCTTCTCACGCTCGTACATGGCTTATAGACTATCACACGCCCCCCTCAAACTCAAACGTCGCAAAAGGACGAAGATCGTCAGAGAGGGACGAAGTCAGCCGAAGATCGCCACAGCTCGCTGAGCCTTTGCGTCACAGATGGACAAAGATCGCCAATGATGGACGGAGGCGGTCAAAGAAGGACAGAGACCGCCAAAGAGCGACAGAGATCGTCAGTGTTGGACGGAAGGTTTGGATGGCAAGATGTGTGATGTGGGCCCACATCGGCGAGGCCGATGCCCCCATCACGCCGTTCCTTACTCGCTTCGCTCGACGGAAGCGCGGTCTCTTGTCGAGACCGCCGCCAGAGGACTAACATGCGAGCATGGCGTATAAAATCCCGTTCGAGGCTCGAGATCGGACCCGTCCGCTGAAGACCTTTGTCAGTCCCAAAGAGCGCGTGGCGATCGAGACAAGAGCACAAGCCGCGGGCCTTTCGGTCTCGGCCTATCTGCGCGCGGCAGCCCTCGGCGTCAGGCTCACATCCGTCCACGACCAAAAGGCGATCCTCGCGCTGTTGCAGGTGAATGCCGACCAAGGCCGGCTTGGCGGTCTCTTAAAGCTCTGGCTTGTATCGCGAGCCGGCGTGGGGGCGGGGCCGGGCGAAGTCCGCCGCCTGTTGCATGACATCGAGACCGTGCAAATTCAGCTTCGCGCCCTTATTGATCGTCTATAAACTATGCATTATTCAAAGAGGTGGCGACGGGGATCACGCCATGGCGCGGCGGAAGAGCGGTTTCAGTGTGTTCGGGCAGCTTTCTTTTCTCGGCTTGTTCGAGCGGAAGGAGGCCGAGACACGAGATGAGCCCCAAGGTTTGAAGGACGAAGACCGCCTTGCAACAAGCGTGACGGCGGAACCCGGCACTCAAGATGATGAGAGAGGCCATGAGGATCGAGAGCAAGTTCGCGAGCCGGCGCAAGGGTTATCTGGCGCAGAGCCATCCCGCGCTTTACGCGGAGTTGGAGAAGACGGGGCAGTTGAACCAGCATCTGGACGAGATCGGCCGGCAAGCCCGCCAGATGATGGAGCGGATCTTCGAAGAGAAGAAGCCCGAGATCGAGGCGCTCAAGGACGCAGAGGAGAGGGAGATCAAGGAGACGCAAGCCTGGCTGATGGCCGAAGAGATCGCGCTCCACGAGGTGGTTCTGACGCTCTAACCTCGCCGGCAGCTGCGATCAGTGAGCGAGCGCGGCGCAATTACGCCATTACGGCCGCCGATGCGATCGGCCAGGGTACGCCGAAGGAGAAGGTTCGCGCCAATATCGAAGCGATCCGCATCCTCAAATCTCTCGAAGAGGACGCGCGCGAGCCGACCTCGGACGAAAAACGAGGCCTCGTTCGCTATACGGGCTGGGGCGCTTTCGCCCAGGCGATCTTCGACAAGAACCCATACAGCCAAGCGGCAAGGATTTGGGCTGCGGAACGCGCCGAACTGCAGGACCTCCTCACAGCCGAAGAATGGGCTTCGGCCAGGGCTTCGACGCTGAACGCACATTTCACCTCCGAAGCCGTTATCAAGGGCGTCTGGAGCGCGGTCGAGCAGTTGGGCTTTGATGGCGGCCGGGCGCTCGAACCGGCCGTGGGCGTCGGCCATTTCATCGGACTTGTTCCTGAGGGGCTTCGGGCCTGTACCGCTTGGAGCGCCGTCGAACTCGACCGGCTTTCGGGCCGCATCGCCAAAACGCTCTATCCCGGCGCCGATGTTCGGATCGAGGGCTTCGAGGACAGCCGCTGGCCGCAAGGCTATTTCGACCTCGCCATCTCGAACGTGCCGTTCGGCAATTACGGGGTGCGTGACGCGAAGCTTCGCCACCTTTCCATTCACGATTATTTCTTCGTGAAAGCCCTCGACAAGGTCCGGCCAGGCGGTCTCGTCGTGTTCATTACCTCGCTTTATACGCTCGACAAGAAGGCCGATGCCGCCCGCCGCGAGATGGCGCGCCGCGCCGACTTCCTGGGAGCGATCCGGCTGCCAGGCGGCGACAAGGGCGCGTTCAAGGCCAATGCCGGAACAGAGGTTACCGCCGATATTGTGTTCCTGCGCCGCCGCGCCGAGGGGGAAGCGCGCCAAGGCGGGTCAGACTGGCTCGACCTCAAAGCCATCGAAACGCCGGACGGCCCGATCGAGATCAACCGGTCTTTTGCCGACCATCCCGCCATGATGCTGGGCGAGATGCGCCTTGAGCGCGGCATGTATGCGAGCCCGACGCCCGTCCTGATCGGCCAGAGCGCGCCGGACGAGCTCAAAACGCAGATCGAACAGGCGGCGCGCGCACTTCCGAAGGACGCCTATCGCGGCCGCGGCGACAAGCCGGTGCGGTTGATCCTCGCAATCGACGCGAGCTTCCAGAAGGAAGGCGCGTATTTCATCGAGGCCGGCAAGGTCCACCAGCGCGTCGCCGGCATCGCCGAAGAGCAGGCGCTCAGCGCCGCCGACCGTTCCAAACTGATGACCCTCATCGAAATGCGGGACATGGTGAATGCGCTCCTGAAGCCGCAAGGCGCGTTTTCGGCTGAGGAACGCGAGGCGCTGAGAGCGCGGCTCAACGCGGCCTATGACCGCTTTGTCGCGCGCTGCGGCCCGATCAACCGCACCATCCAGACGGTCACGAACCGGTTCAAGAAAGACGGCACGCCGGTTGTGCTTAGGCGCATGCCAAACTTTGCCGCCTTCCGGGACGATCCCGACGCCTTCAAGGTCGCAGCACTTGAGGATTACGACGAGAGGGAGGACACGGCGGCGAAGACCGCCATCTTCAGCCGCGACATCATCCGGGAAGCGCCAGAGCCTAAGATCAGAAGTGCTACCGATGCGCTCGCCGTCTCCCTCAATGAAACAGGCCGCGTTGATCTTGCGCTGATCGCCAGAAGTCTGAACACGAGCGAGGAAGAAGCGAGAGACGCGCTCGATGGTGCGATCTGGCTCGATCCTGCGGGCGATGTCTGGCGCACCTCGGCCGATTATCTGTCGGGCGATGTCGTCCAGAAGCTCGACGACGCCCGTGTCGCGGCGAAGGATGACGAGCGCTACGGCAAGAACGTGAAAGCTCTCGAGCGCGTGCAGCCCGCCCCGCTCACGCGGGTCGATATCCGCATCCTGTGTGGCGCGCCCTGGGTTCCGGCGGGGATCTACCGAGCCTTTCTCACCGAGGCGCTGAGTGTACCTGCCGAGGCTCTGATCTTGAACGAGGTCTCGAAGAAATGGCAGTTCACGGCGAAGCCTGAGATCCCGGCCTCGACCGAGGCGCAATATGGCACGTCCCGCGCCAGGGCCTTCGACATCATCGTGGCGGGCCTCAACAATGGCGAAATCCGCATCTTCGATCCAGGACCCGCCGCCGATAGCCCGCCCATCTACAACGCATCTGCTTCCGAGGAAGCGAACGCGAAAGTCGGCGCCATCCGTGAGCTTTTCTCAGGCGCGCCCGAGACCGGCGTCGAAGGCTGGGTCTGGGCGGACGAGGAGAGGGCGCGCCAGCTCGAAGAGCTCTATAATCTCCGCTTCAACCGCCTGGTGCCGACCGTCTATGACGGCGCCCATCAAACCATGCCGGGCCTTGCCCGCTTCATCAATGCCGGCCCCAACCAAGAGCCTCGGCCCTTCCGGCTGCACCCGCACCAGCTGAACGCCATCTGGCGCGTGGTCTCGAGCGGCAACACGCTCATCGATCATGCGGTGGGCGCCGGCAAGACCTTTACCATGATCGCTGCAGGCCAGGAGCAGCGCCGTCTCGGGCTGATCCGCCGGCCCATGTATGTCGTGCCCAATCACATGCTGGAGCAGTTTGCCCGTGAGTTTCTGCAGGCGTACCCGGCCGCCGAGATCCTCGTCGCCGACAAGGAGGCAATGTCGAAGGACAAGCGCCGCGCGTTCAGCGCGCGCATGGCTGCCGGCGCCCATGACGCGATCATCATCACCCACGATGCTTTCGGGCGCATCCGCATGTCGGACGCGGCTTACGAGCGCTTCATTCGCGATGAGTTGGATGGCTTGAGAGATTTCAAAGCCAAGGCGGAAGCCGACGAGGGACGGGGATCGCCCACCGTCAAGGAGTTGGAGAAGGCGGCAAAAAGGCTCGAAGCCAAGCTCGAAAAGCTTCTCAATCAGGAGCGGAAAGACGATGGCATCACCTTCGAGGAACTGGGCGTCGATTTTCTGTTTGTCGACGAAGCCCATGCCTTCAAGAACCTCGCCTTCCGTACGCGGCACACCCGCGTGAAGGGCCTCTCAGGCACGGAATCCCAGCGTGCGACCGATCTCTATCTGAAAATCCGTTCTCTGGAGGAACAGCGGCCAGGCCGCGCGGCGGTGTTCGCCACGGGCACGCCCGTCTCGAACACCATCGCCGAAATGTACACCATGCAGCGCTATCTGCAGGGAAGGCTGCTTGCCGATTACGACATCGATGAATTCGATGCCTGGGCGGCAACCTTCGGCGACATCGTGACCGAGGTCGAGCTTGCGCCTTCGGGCCGTGGCTTCCGCACGACGCGGTCGTTTTCGAAATTCGTGAACATCCCCGAGCTGATCGCGCTTTACAGCCGCGTCGCCGACACGCAAACGCCCGAGATGCTGAATCTGCCCCGCCCAAAGCTAAAAGCCGGCCAAGTGACCGTCGTCGAAGCGGAGCTCTCGGAGCGAGAGCTTCACATGATGGACGAGCTTGTGCAACGCGCCGAAGCCATCAAGGGCAAGCGCTCTGAGGCAGGCGGCGACAACATGCTGAAGATCCTCGGCGAAGGCTTGCGGCTTGCGACCGACATTCGCCTGCTCGACGCGCAAGCGCCCATCAACCCGCACGGCAAGACGGTCGCTGCGGTGGAGCGCATCGCGCGGATCTGGAAGGATGGGACGAGGCCCGGACTATGCCAGATCGTGTTTCTCGATATGGGCGTGCCGAACTCCAAAGCGGGGATGAAAGCGCCGTCTGCCGGCGACGAGGAGTTCGTAGAGGATGAGGGCGGCAACGAAGCCGCCCTTCCCAACGAAATCGGCTCCTCCTTCAATCTCTATGAGGATTTGCGGACCCGGCTTGTGCAAAAAGGCATCCCGCGCGAAGAGATCGCCTTCATCCACGAAGCCGACAACGACATCAAGAAGGCCCGGCTGTTTGCCGCCGTTCGCGAGGCGCAGGTGCGCATCTTGATCGGCTCGACCGCGAAGATGGGCGTCGGCACCAATGTGCAGCGCCAGCTTGTCGCCATGCACCATCTCGACGCGCCCTGGCGGCCCGCCGATGTCGAGCAGCGCGATGGCCGCATCTTGAGGCAGGGGAACCTCAACTCCGAAGTCGAGATCATCCGCTACATTACGCTGCGCAGCCTCGACGCCTATCGCTGGCAGACGCTGACCCGGAAGGCGAATTTCATCGCTCAATTGCGGGCCGGCGCGCGCGGGGTTCGAACCGCCGAGGACATCGATTCCCCGCTTCCCGAAGCGGCCATGATCAAGGCGGCAGCCACCGGCAATCCGCTCATCATCGAGCACGCGGAGCTGTCCAAGGAACTGCGCGAGCTTGAGGCGGCAAAACGAGGCCAGGAGCGCTCCGTCCTCGCCGCCAAGTCAGCCTATGCGCGGCTCACCTCCAAGATCGCCGCTCACGAGACGGCGATCTTGGGCCTTGGCGCCGACGCCGAGCAGGTCCGCGCATCCGAAACAACAGCGTTCCTGCTCACCATCGGAGACCGACGGTTCTCGGAACGCAAAGCGGCGGGCGAAGCGTTAAAGGCGATCGTCCTCTCGAAGGCGACGCTTGCCGCCGGCCAGCCTCAAAAAGCTGCCCTGCAGGCGCGCCTTCGAGGGTTCAGGCTCGAAGCCTATGTTCGCTCTGGCGCGAACGGTCTCTCCTACACCATCGAGATCGAACGCAAGAGGGGCTACGCCAAACAGGAGTCCTATCTGTTGAGCGACGAAATCGATCCGGCTGGCCTCTTGCGCCGCTTTGAAAACTGCATCAAGCAAGTCCCGGCCGTGCTCGCTTCTGAAGAACAGGAGCTGTCGAAGGCCAGGGCCGATCTCCCAAGGCTCGAGCGCCAGTTGACGGCGACCGGCTTCGCCCGTGCTGATCGGCTCAACGCCGTAAAATCCCGGATCGCGGACATCGAGAAGGCTCTGCAGCCGGCGGCGCAGGGGGCGGCGAAGAACGGTGAAAGCACTGCGGTTCAAGGGGACACACCTGCTCATGCAGCGAGGTCATCGGTATCGAGCTTGGCTGGGCTGGAATACAGTCCACCAAGTCAGCGGGCCAAGATCGCGCTCCTCGACGCCGAGTTCAGTGAAACGCGAGCACGGCAGAACGGCCGTGGGCGATCGTAGTCTGAGACGGCGTATGTCTCTTTTGGGACTGCAGCGGCAATCGCCGGTAATGGACGCAGCGATTCAGGTTCGACCTTCGGCTCACCGGTTGCTGTCCGCAATTTGCGCTTTTGCATAATCGATTTCCGCGAATTCCTTCGGGAAGGCTTCCTTTGTCAGCACCGTGAGCGCCGCGTCGTATGCCTCGCGCGCGCGCGAGAGATTTTCCGAAACGTCGCCTGTGCCTCGCACGGTGTAGGCCTCTCCAAGCTTGCGTTCTGCCATGGCCCAGTCAACGTGCGCACCGCTGTCCGCGAGGATCGGAAGAGCCTCTTTGACCATGAGGATCGCGGCTTCGGCGTTTTCCGCACTATCGCCCTTCAGCCGTCCGAGCGTGAGGCGCGCGCCTGCGGCCAGGGCGACGCCGCATGCCGTTCGCCGCTCCTCATCGCCGCGCAAGGCGGAGGCGGCCGCGTCATAGGCCGTGATCGCGCGTTCCTTGTTATCGAGGGGATCGCCTTCTCCGCGCCGCTCATAGGCGCTTGCGAGGAACAATTCGTCTGCCGCCCACGCCGCCGAATTTCGCTCTCGCAAAGGAAGCGCTGTCTCAAGGGCGTTCACCGCTTCCTCGATCCGGGTCCCATTACTTCCAGACCGAAGCAGGATCATCTGAGCAAGCCCTTCTTCGGCTGCGGCAAAAGCCGCCTTCTTTTCCCTGAATTCGGGTACGGCGAGCGCATCCTCAAACGCCGCGATGGCTTTTTCGACGTTCTCCGCCGTGGTGCCGTCGCGCCTGTGCATGTACTCGATGCCGACGCGCTGCCTTGCCAGCGCCCATTCAAGCGGATAAGCCTCTCTGGAAAAGACGCGGGTGAAATCCCGATATTCCAGCTCGTTCTCGTCGATATAGCGGCGAACCTTGGCTGCGGCGCCCGCGCTGCCGAGCGTCGCCTTGAAGGTCAGCATCTCGCCGCCACGGAAGACCGTGAGATCGACATCCTCGCCCGCCTTGTGAGTGCGAAGCGCGGATTGCAACGTTTCGCCGAAAGAAAGCCATACTCCGTCGACCGCGACGATAGCGTCGCCTGCCTTGATCTCCGCCTTGTCCGCTGGCGATCCGGGGATAACGAAAATGACGGCGACAACCTCAACGCTTGGAAAGCCGAGCGTCTTCTGCGTCTCAGCGGCGAACCTCCCATGCCGCACCCCGAGCCATCCCTGATCGTCAGTCGGCGGTTCAGACGCTTGCTGTTTTTCTCGGCAGAATGGCGGCTGATCGAAATAGGTCTTGAAACAGGGGTCTCTAAATTTTGCCGGACGAGCGGGTTTCGCAGGTCGTGGGGTCGATGCCCGATCGAGTGCAGAAAGCCGGGCGGCTATCGCAGGGGGAAGCCGATTGGGCGAAGCGGTTCGAAGGGGATTATTATTCGGAGTGCAAAATGCCGGGAACTTATCACCGTAGGACAACGCACACGGACTGATGAACTCCGGTTTCGGAGGAGGTGTATCCTGCGGCGGTTGCGTCGAGACATCGGAGGTCTTCGACGGCGGCACAGAGGCGGTCCGGCGCGCCGAACAGAACGCTGGGAACTTGTCTGCGATAGCCGGATCGCAGGGGTCCACTGTTTGCAGATCGGGACGGCCTCCCGCGGCGAGCGCCGCGGGACTATAACCACGCGAAATCTTTGAAGTCAGAATAAGCGGGGACTGTTTCAGCGTGAAGATGGTCCGCGTGGCATAGGAGATCCAGAATCGGTTCGAAGCCATGAAGTCGCGGCCGAACAGCATTTCGCCTTCAAGAAAGCCGATTTTCAACACCGCAAGTCTCCGGTTGAAGATTGCGATTCCTGCTCCCGCGAGTTTGCCGAACTGCGAGGTCGGAAGAGCCGCGCGGACCGCGCCGACGCCGACGAAGGGTTGCGTCTCTTCGAGTTTCAAAACCTTGCTCGTCACGCCAAGCCGAGCCGCCGCTTCCCGCGAGAGAGCGCTTTCCGTCGCCCCCGTGTCGAAAATCGCCTGAAACCGCTTGCCGTCGACATCGACCGGCAGAAGAACGTTGCGCCGCCATGTGACGGTCATCGGTGTGGCCGTATAGCCGGCGGGCCATTGCGGGATGACCGTCGTGCAGCCTCTCACGCTGTAGAGCGTCAAGGTCTCCTTGAGAAAATCGAATTCGACATCGTAATCGGAGAGGATGTCGCGGCCGAGAAGGCCCGAAACGGGATTCGAGGGGCTGCGATTGGCGATGGCGAGTACGGGAACGCTTTTCCAGCGATGATGAGCGCCGCCAAATTCGAGATCCTTGATGAGCACGTGATTGGCGGTGAGGATCGCCGTCGTGCCGTAAGCACGAGTTCTCCTGTCCCAGTCGCGCATCAGATGGAGGCGCGAGGCCGCATCCGGCGTTATGATTGTGCTTGCGCCGGTATCGAGGCCGAGCGTCACCTTCTGACCGTCGATCTCGGCCTCCACGGTCCGCATGCCGCCACCCCAGCCGAGTTTCAGCGTGGCTTTTTTCTCGACAATGCAGTCGGCTGGTTTCGCGTGCGCCGCTTGCGAGAGGCCGAGCACGACTAAAAGGAGCAACCATCGCAAAAAGAACGAATGCGGTTCGTGGAGCATGGCAAGGCCGTAAAGTGGGTTTCGGGCAAGGCATTATGAAAAACGCGGCTACTCTACCGCGCTGTTCGGGCGGCAAGATGACCGTACATACGCTCGAGACGCAGTCTTTCGGCATCACCGCTCATGCGCGGAAGTCGAGGTCACCTCGCGAAGCGGGGAGAGCACGTAGTCGAGGGCTCGGCGCTGGCCGGTCAGCACTTCGACGGTGACGGCCATGCCGGGCGAGAGCGGGATTTCCTTGCCGTCGATAGTGATGGTCTTCTTCGCAAGAGCGACCGTTGCCGGAAACACGAGGTTCTGGTTTTTCGACAGATCATTCGAGGCGGTCGAGGACTGAGGCTTGCTCGTCGATTTCGGATCAGCAAGCGCGCTCGCCTCACGCTCGTCGACGGCATCGCGGCTGACCTTGATTACGGTGCCGTCGACCGTGCCGTAGCGGGTGAAGGGGAACGATTCGATCTTGATGACCGCGGGCTGGCCCGGTTCCACAAAGCCAATGTCCTGGTTCTGTATCAGCGCCTCGATCTCGATCGGCGATTCGAAAGGCACGATCGTCATCAGCGACTGGCCGGGGCTCACCACTTGGCCGACGGTGGTGACAGCCAGTTGCTGTACCGTTCCTGCGATCGGCGCGGTGAGGCGCGTCCGCTCGTTCTTGGTGGCGGCCTTGATGAGCTCACCTTGGAGATGGTCGGCTTTGCGCTCCGCCTCGGCACGTTTTTGCGTCTGGTCTGCGACGAATTGAGTTGTGGTCTCTTCGAGCTTTTTCTCAAGCGTGACGAGCGCCGCCTCGTTCTCGGCAAACTGGCCATCTTCGCCGGCCTGTGTGGTGACCTGCGCCTCATACTGCTGGAGCGTTTCGATAACCTGGGCGCGTGACGCGGCTCTTGTCTGGTTCAGGGTTTCGCGCATGTCGACATGCTCCTTGTCGACCGCGATGAGCCTGGCGCGGGCGGTGAGGCTTGCCTTCAGGCGCTCGCGGGTCGCGAGCTTCTCGGCGCGTTGGGCAAGGAGGCTCGCGCGATTTGCGGAAAGCTGTGCCAGATCCGCAGCAAGGACGCCGTTTTCGCGCGTTCGGATGTCTTCCGTGGTCCCCTGGGGATAAGCAACGGACGGAATATCATCGCCGCCCGATCGCGCGGCTTCTATCGCAACAGTGCGCCTCGCCGTCTCGGCTTTGGCCGCTTCCAGGTCCCGTTCCTGTTCTTCGCGATCTGCCCTTGTTTCGCGGGGATCGAGTTCGACAAGAAGGTCGCCTGCCGAAACCCTGCTGCCGTTCTCGACGGCAATGGCGACGACCTTGCCAGGGTCGAGCGGCTGCACGACTTTGGAGCGCCCGCTCGGCTGAATGCGCCCTTGCGCGACCGCGTAGATTTCGAGCCAGCCGAAATAGGACCAGGCAAGCGCGCTTCCAAAAATGAGGCAGATGATCCAGATCGCGATGATGCTGATGGGAGAGGGGGGCGTCTCGTAAAGTTCGAGCGCCGCGGGCAGGAATTCGCGGTCGACGTCGTCCATACGCACCGCGGGCACGGGCGCGGTTCTGGATGTCCCTCTCGCCCTGATGCGCCAGATTGCGACGGCGACCAGACCAAGGACAAGAGCCGTCACCCCAAGGCTTATCAGCGTTTCTCTCGGTATCGCGGCTCCGGATGGCGCTGCGAGAGCCGATAGTGGTGATAAAGCCACCGACGAGAGCGCAAGCGGCATGACATGCATTCTTCCCAACATCGGTCTACCCTACATTTTCGGACTGCATGCGCCAAAGCCTCGCATAGAGGCCCTCGGGGTTCGACAGAAGCGTATTGTGGGAACCGTCTTCGACGATGCGCCCGTCCTTGATTGAAATGATGCGGTCACAATTGCGGACGGCCGCCAGACGGTGAGCGATGATAATCACCGTCCGGCCCTTGCATATGCTGCGCATGTTGGTCTGGATGATGCGCTCGCTTTCATAATCGAGCGCGCTCGTCGCCTCGTCGAAGATAAGGATGCGAGGCCGCGTGGCGAGCGCGCGGGCGATCGCGATGCGCTGGCGTTGCCCGCCAGAAAGGTTCGCGCCTCGTTCCTCGATCATCGTGTCGTAGCCAAGCGGCATGCGCGAGATGAATTCGTCGGCGCCGGCAAGACGCGCGGCGGCGAGCACGACCGCTCGCGGCATGGCGGGGTCGGCAAGGGCGATGTTGTCATGAATGGTGCGATTGAAGAGCATATTCTCCTGGAGCACCACGCCGATCTGCCGCCGAAGCCAAGCCGTGTCGACCTGAGAAATATCGATGCCGTCGAGAAAGATCTGGCCGCGTTCGGGGCGATAGAGCCGCTGAATGAGTTTTGTCAGCGTCGATTTGCCGGAGCCCGACGGCCCGACGATGCCGATCACCTGGCCTTCGGGAATGTCGAGAGAAATGCCTTTCAAAATCTCCGGCTCGTCGATCCGATAGCGGAAGTCGAGACTGACGATCCTGATGCGCCCCTTCGCGGGCGGCAGCGCGGCCGTGCCGATCTGACGAGCTTCGGGCGGCGCATTCAAAATATCGCCGAGGCGGTCGACGGAGATTTGAACCTGCTGAAAATCCTGCCAAAGCTGGGAAAGCCTCAGGATCGGCGCCGTAGCCTGCCCCATGATCATGTTGAACGCGATGAGGGCTCCGACCGAAAGCTCCCCGTCGATCACAGCCAAAGCCCCGAAATAGAGCACGAGCGCCGTCGTCGCCTTGCTCACATACTGGATGGCGTTCTGACCGAGCGTCGCCAGCATCACGGCGTTGAACGAAGTCTTCACGTAGGAAGCAAGTTTCTCCTCCCACTGGTTCTTCAACATCGGTTCGACCGCGGCAGCCTTGAGAGTCTGGACGCCGACCACCGATTCCACGAGAAACTGCTGGCTCAGGGCGCTTCGGTTGAAGCGTTCATTGATGCGGGTCCGAAGCGCGGGTCGGATCAGCGCTGCGATCAGGATATAGCAGGGGATCGAAATCAGCACGATGAGCGTCAGCGTCGTGGAATACAGGAACAGGACGCCGATAGCGATGATCGCGAAGACGAGATCGATAACCGCTGAAAGCGCTTGGCCAGTAAGAAAGGCGCGCACCGTTTCGAGTTCGCGGATGCGGGCCACGGTCTGTCCCGTGGCGCGCGTCTCGAAATAGGATAAGGGCAGCCGCAGGAGGTGGTCGAACAGGCGGCTGCCGAGTTCGACGTCGATGCGGCTTGTCGTGTGGTTGAGTGCGTAGGAGCGAAGATACTGGAGCGTCACATCGAACAGCCCGATCAGGAGAAGACCGACGACGATGACGACAAGCGTTGAGCCGCCTTTATGGACGAGCACCTTGTCGACGACGACCTGGAAGAAAAGCGGCGTGACGAGCGCGAACAGCTGAATGAAGAGCGACGCGAACAGAAGATGGCCGAAGGGCTTTCTGTAGCGCCACAAGGACGGGAGAAACCAGGCGAAGTCGAACCGGACCTGATCGACACCGGCGCCGCCGAGACGGCGTGTGACGAGCACGATTTCTCCCGCCCATGCGTCGGAAAGAGCTTCCGGTTTTTCGAGTGACTGCGACCGTTCCATCGGCGAAACGATCCTCAGCCGCCCATCATCGAGACGGTGGGTCAGAATGACAAAACTCCCGTCCCGCATGCGAAGAATGGCAGGCAGCGGGGCCGATAAAAGCCTTTGCAAAGGCTGGTCGCTCAAGGCTCGCGCCTTCAGGCCCAGCCGGCGGGCGCCGCGAACGATATCCTCGGGCGTGGCTGCTCGATGACCGAGCCCCAATTCGTGGGCAATTTGCGCGGGATCGCAAGCTATGCGGTAATGAGCGGCGACGAGAGCCAGCGAAACAAGCCCGCCGTCGAGCGCCGGCAGGCCGTCGGCGTCGCGTGCGGGCTGCCTCTCTTCCATCACGGGAGCGGAAGTGTGCGCCACGAGCGAACTCCAAAGAATTTGCGGTGCCCCGGCGATGCAAGGCGCTTTGAAACGACGTTTTTCGAAAAGGAAGGAAGACAGCGCCAAAGGGCGCTGTCTTCTTGGCCGGCTACTGCACTCTGAAATCCGCCGCAGACAAGCTCGACAGGGCCACATTGTTCAGGGTGACGCTGTTGGCGCCGTTCGCAATGACGACATTCGCGCCCACCTGCTGGGATGCTGCGAGCGCCGCGGACGGCGTCGCGAACGCTCCGACATCGAATTGAAGGAAGTCGTGGTTCGCGCCCGTTGCCTTGAAGTCGGTGACGGTGTCGCTGCCAAACGCGCCGTGGAAGACGAAGCTGTTCGTTCCGCCGCCTCCCGTCAGCACGTTGTTCGCTGAATTGCCGGCAATCGTGTCGTTGCCGGCGCCACCAACCGCGTTCTGGATGTTGGCGATGTGATCGACATTGCCGTTCGCAAGCGTCGCCAAGCCGGTCGAGAGGTCGACGCTGACGCCCGGCTGCGAAAGCAGGCTGAAGTCGAGCGTGTTGACGCCCGCACCGCCGTCGATCGTGTCGACACGGTCCGGCGCGTAGATGATGTCGTTACCAGCGCCGCCCGTCGAATAACCGGCTCCCATGATCGCCAGATGATCGCTGCTTTCGGCGATGCCGACCACGAAATCGGCGCGAGACACCGACCCGGCGTTGAGAGCATTGGTCCAGAAGGTCGATTCGGCCGATGTCGGCGCGCGCCCAACGGCGTTCTGGAACAGCTGTGTTACGAAGGCGCTGTTCGAGAGGGTGCCGTATTTCGATGTGAATTCGCTCGATGTAATGAGCGCATTCGCGACCTGAACTTCCGTCTTCGACCCGTTAAGAATGGCGGTGGAGTATGTCGACAGCCCCGAGGCGTCCGCCGAGCGAGCCAGCGTCGTATCGTAGAGACGCCGCACCATGTCGCTGGCCGTCTGGCTGTCGGCCGTATGATCGAGCGCATAGGCACCGGTTGCACCGATGTCAGTGTTGTTCGTCACCTGATGGACATTCCCGACGAGTACATGCTCCTCGCTTTGCGACACCGCAATCAGAACGGCTGCTCTGGTGGCGGTGTTCGCGTTCAACTGGCCGACCCAGGTGTTGAGTTCGGCAAGCGTCGGCGCACGATTGAAGGCATTTTCGTAGATGCGCTCGACGAATTCGAGATTCGTCAGCGTGCCGTATTTCGTGGTGAACTCCGACGACGCCGTGATCTTGTTGGCGAGTGTCGTCGTATCGAGCACCCCGTTGGTGATGTATTCAGCGAGAAGCTGGACTTCCCCGATCTGCATCGTCCGGTCGAGAGCCGTGTCGTAAAGCCTCTGGGCGATGTCTATGTCCTTCTGCTCCGTGGCGAGATCGATGACCGTGGTGTGGTAGACGGGCGTCGTGGCCGACGCCGGCAAATCCACCCAGACCCAGTTGTCGATGCCGTTGAGATCGATCGTGTGCGTCGCCGTCTGCGAAACGGAACTCGTGTAATTAGACCACTCGTAGCTGCCGTTGGCGTTCGGCATGTAGTAGATCATATCCTCCGGGTCGTAGGAGTTTTGTGACAACCAGATATTGACGATTGCGCCATCCGGACTTGTTGTTGTCCCGCTTCCAGCCTTCGTGCTGCCGTTGGTGTTATAGTAGGTCGTGGATTCGGTTTTGTATCCATCCTGATCGACCCAGACACCCGCCTCCTTGTCGATGATGCCGTCCCCATTGGTATCGAAATCGGTGACGATCCCCGAATTGTAACGAGCCGTGTCGTTATAGACCGTGGTCTGATCCTTCAGCGTCCCGCTCGCATAGGAATTCGTAATCGTGCGGGTGGTCATTCCATCGGCGCCAACAACCGTCACATCAGTCTGTGTTTCGTCGACGACGCCGTCGCCGTTCATGTCGATCCGAGTCGTCTTCGAAAGGCCGTTCGCACTCGTCGTGACCACGGTGCGGTCCTTCACGGCGCCGTTTGCGTAAGTGTCGGTCACCACCGCCGTCTGGCTGCCGTCGGCGTTGAGCGTCGTCACCGCCTTCTGCGTGAAATCGACGGTGCCGTCGCCGTTCACGTCCGAGGTCGTCGTTTTGGAGAGGCCATTTGCGCTCGTGGTCGTCACGAATTTGTCGAGAAGCGTACCGCTGGCATTCGTGTCCCAAATGGTTCCGGTGACGCTGCCATCGTTGTTGGTGGCGGTGCTCTCGAAATGATCGAACACCCCGTCGCCGTTGCTGTCGCGCTGAAGCGCCTGCGTCAGCCCGTCGGCGCTCGTTGTGATGACATCCTTCTGAAGAAGAGCGGACGAGCCGGGATTATTGATGACAATTGTCTCGGTCTTGCTTCCGTCGACAGCGGTCGAGATCGTGTCGGTCCGGTCGAACTTCCCGTCGTTGTTGACGTCGAGCTGGGTCGTTTTCGAAAGGCCGTTCGCGCTCGTCGTGATCACCGCCTTGTCCTTCACCGAAGTCGAATTCGACGTCGTCTGCGTGATCGTGTCGGTGATCGTTTCCGTCCGCGATCCATCCGCGTTCAGCACGGTCACATCGCTTCCGGCGAGCGTGAGCTTGGGATCGGGAGCCGTGGCCCCTGTATAGGCGCCTGAAGTCATCGAGACCGACGTGCTGAGGCCGTTGGCGCTCGTCGTGATGGCCGAGTTGTATCCCCAGCCATCCTTGTCCGTGAACGTCTCCGTGCGGCTGCCGTCACTGTTCAGTGTGACAGCGTCGGTGACATTGAGGTAGTCGCCGTAACGGTCCTTGATGACGATGGAGTTCGAGAGCCCCGTCGCGCTCGTGATCCTCGTGTCCGATTCCGATCCCCAGTCGTGATCTGCTTCGTTGGGATAGGTGACCGTTGTCTTCACGCTGCCGTCTGTTTGCACGGCGACGGTCTTCTGCATCTGGATGGAGCCGTTATCGGCGACACTGGTGGCCACGCTGATGGTCTTCCGGTCGGAGCTCGTCGTCGTGGTGCTTTGATCCCGCCGCGTGCCATTGGCGCTTGTGTCGGTCAAGGTTTCGGTCGTCGACCCGTCGGTGTTGAGCACGATCACATCCGTGGTCGTGAGATCCACCGTGCCGTTCCCATCGAGGTCGTAGGCCGTCGCAACCGACCGTCCATCGGCACTCGTGGTCGTCGCGGTCCGGCTGACGAGAGACGTGCCGCTATAGGCCGAGACCGTTTTCGTCACGCTGCCGTCGGCATTCAGGACCGTCGACGTGGAAGTCGCCTTATCCGCGACCCCGTCTCCGTTCAGATCCGAGGCGACCGTGACCACAAGGCCGTCCGCGCTCGTCGTGGTCGAAATTCCGTTCTTTACGGTGCCGTCCGGATTGAGGTTGACGACCTGATCGGTGACCGAACCGTTCGACGCCCTGGTCGTAGTCTCCCTCTGATCGAGCTTGGAGTCGCCGTTCAGGTCGCGGGTAACGGTCACCGTCGACTGATCGGCGCTCGTTGTGGTGACCGACTGCGACCTCAGGCTGCCATTCGCGTTCTTCGCCGTGACCGTCTCGATCGTGCTTCCATCGGCGTTGAGAACAATCGCATCAGAAACGGTCTGATCGAAAGTGCCGTTGCCGTCGAGATCGACCTGCGTCGTCTTCGTCAGGCCATTCGCGCTCACCGTCGTGACGCTTTGATCGCGAAGCGATGCGTTCGCATTCGTATCCTTGACCGTCGTGGTGCGGCTGCCATCGGCGTTTAGCACCGTTGTGCTCGTCGTCGTCAGATCATAGACGCCATCGCCATCGAGGTCGGTCTTGACGGTCGAGACGAGACCGTTGGCGCTCGTCGTAGAGACCGACTGATCGCGGACCGACGCATTCGCATTCTTGTCGATGACGGTTTCGGTGCGGCTGCCGTCCCCATTGAGAACCGTGACATCCGTCCGCGTCAGATCGTATGTGCCATCGCCATTTACGTCGATTTGCGAGGTGACCGACAGGCCATTGGCGCTCGTCGTGGAGATGGTCTTGTTGATGAGCCCTCCGCCCGGCGCGTAGTTGGCGATAGTGTCGACTGTGCCGCCATCCGTCTGGAGGGCGATCGTCTCGGTCTGATCGTTGGCGCCGTCGCCATTCAAATCCCGGGTGTAGGTGATGGTCTTCTGATCGGCAGTGACCGTCTCCACCGTCTTGCCGAGCAATTTACCGGTGTTGCTCGTCCGTGAGATAGTCTCTGTTGTGCTGCCGTCGGTGTTGAGCGTTGTAACATCAGAAACCGTCACATCATTGACGCCGTCGCCGTTCAGATCCTCCAGAGCCGTCGCCGAAAGCCCGCTTGCGCTCTTCGTCGTTGTCGTCTTGTCGATGAGTTTTCCGTTAGCCGAGGTATCGGCCTGTGTCAGCGTCGTGCTGCCGTCGGCGTTATAGGCGAGCGTCGAGGTTTTCGTCCGGTCGGCGGTGCCGTCGCCGTCCAGATCGCGCGCCACCGTCGAAACGGTTCCGTTCGCGCTCGTCGTCGAGGTCACGCTGTCCTGAACCGAGCCGTCTGGATTGAGGTCGACGACCTTGTCCGTCACCGACCCGCTCGCGGCTCGCGTGACGGTTTCCGTTTGATCGGTCTTCCCGTCCCCGTTGAGGTCCCGAGCACTTGTCACAGTCCAGCCGTCGGCGCTCGTCGTCGTGACCGATTTCGCGAGCAAGGCGCCGTTGGAAGCCGTGCTCGTCGCCGTTTCGGTGCGGCTGCCATCCGCGTTGAGTGCGATGGTGTCGGTGATGGTGCGGTCGTTCACCCCGTCGCCGTCGAGATCGGACTGAACGGTCGTCGAAAGCCCCGAGGCGTTGACCGTCGTCACCGTCTGATCGCGGAGCGTTCCGTTCGCGGTCGTATCCCTCACCGTGGTTGTGCTACTGCCATCGGCGTTTAGCACCGTCACGCTGGCAGTCGTAAGGTCGAAGACGCCATCGCCATTGATGTCGAGCTGCTTCGTGGTTGAGAGCCCGGTCGCACTCACCGTGATGAACGCTTGATCGCGCAGCGTGCCGTTCGCAACCGCGTCCTTGATCGTCTCGGTGCGGCTTCCATCGGCATTCAGGACCGTAACGTCCGTCGTCGTAAGGTCGTAGGCGCCGTCGCCGTTCCGGTCGAGTTGACGTGTGACGGAAAGCCCGTTGGCGCTGGTCGTGACGACGCTCTTGGTGATGAGCGCGCCGCTTGGCGCGAAAGTAGAGACCGTATCGGCAACGCTGCCGTTGGCGCCGGTGACGACACTTTCGGCGCGGTCGGTCTTACCGTCGCCGTTCAGATCCTCGGTGATCGTCGTCGTCTTGCGGTCAGCGCTGACGGCCGCAACCGTCTGCGAAAGAAGCGTGCCATTGTTGCTCTTCGCAGCGACCGTCTCGGTGCGGCTGTTGTCCGAATTGATGACCGTCACATCCGTGAACGTGCGATCGACGACGCCGTCACCGTTCACGTCCTTCTGCGTCGTGACCGACAAGCCGTTCGCCGAAGTGGTGACGATCGTCTTGTCGAGGAGCGTGCCGTTCGACGAGGTGTCAGTCGCGGTGAACGTCGAGCTTCCATCGGTGTTCTTCACGGTCGATGTCGTTTGCGTCCGATCCACGACGGCATCGCCATTCAGGTCGCTTTGCGTGGTGACGGTGAGACCGTTCGCGCTCGTTGTGGTCGTCGATTTCGCCTTGAGGGACCCATCCGGATTATAGAGCGAGAGCGTGTCCGTTGTCCCCGTCCCGCTGACCGCGACTGTCTCCACCTTGTCCCATACGCCGTCGCCATTGGCGTCGATCTGCGTCGTCCGCGTGACGCCATCGGTGCCTTTAGTGACGACTGTCTTGTCGCGCAGCGAGCCGTTCGCATTCGTGTTGCTTATGGTCTCGGTGAGGCTGCCATCGCCATTGACGACGGTCGCATCCGAATCCGTCACATCGAAAACGCCGTCGCCGTTAAGATCGCTCTGCGTGATGCGCGTCAACCCATCGGCGCTGAGCGAGACGATGGATTTGTCGCGAAGCGAACCGTCCGGATTCGTGTTGGTCACCGTCGAGGTCGAGCTGTGATCCGCGGCGATGGCGATGACGAGCGCGGTCGTGAGATCGAAAACGCCGTCGCCATTATAGTCAGTCCGAGTTGTCTTGGTCGTGCCGTCGGCGCTCGTCGCTGTGACGGTCTTGGCCTCGACCGTGCCGTTGTTGCTCGTATCGGTGACGGTCTCGGTGCGGCTTCCATCGCCATTGACCGCCGTCGCATCGGTCTCGGTCAAGTCCGTCGTGCCATTGCCGTCGAAATCGGAAGCGACGGTCCGCGTCAGCCCGTCGGCGCTGAGAGAACTCGTTGTCTTGTTCTTGAGCGATCCATCGGGATCGAGGTTCGAGATCGTCACCGAGGAACTGCCATCGGCATTCTTGACGCGGGTTTCGGACTGGTCTGACAGCCCATCGCCATTGATATCGCGCGTGATGGCGATCGTCTTTCCGTCCGCGCTGGTGTTCGTGACAGTCTGGTCTACCAGGACGCCCGCCGCCGTCTTGTCGGACAGCGTCTCGGTGATCGAGCCGTTCGCGTTCGAGACGTTGACATCCGACTGGGTTCGGTCGATGACTCCATCGCCGTCGTCGTCGAAGGACAGCGTGCGGCTCTTCCCGTCGCCGCTCGTCAGCTGGATCGTCTCGCTCGCGACGCTGCCGTCTGCCGCGAGAAGCTTGTTGTCGATGGTGGTAGACCCGTCCCCGTTATGCGTGGTGACCGTCTTGAGGCCATAGCCCGCAGTTTCGCTCACGAAAGTCGCGGTCGCCGCTGTCCCTGTGGTCCCGTCGGTGCGCGTGAACGTCGTCTGGCCGTCGATGCTGGAGCCGTCCGGCAGCACGATCTTCGTGGCGTCCGGCGTCAGATTGATCGACGCGATGCCGGCCTGCGCAAGCGTTTCAAGCGTCGTCGTGCCATCGGCATTCGTGACCATGATCTTGAAATTCGCGAACTGCGCGTCGCCCTCGTCGAGCATGCCGTTGTGGTTTGTATCGAACACGTCCTTCAGCGCCTGCATGTCGCTCGACGCCGTCGGATCCCACAGCGTGAACTCGACCTGGTTCTGCTGGGTGATCTGGCCTGAGTTGTTCGGATCGTACACGAGCACGCCGTTGCCTGCCCCCGCCCACGCCGTGCGGTGCTCGCGCCCGTCGCCCGTCATATCGAAGAAGGTATTCGACGAGGACAGAGGCGTTATGTTGATGCCTTTGCCGGAAAGGTCGAGAACGACAGGAGCGAAGTCCCCTCCTTCGTCGCCGAAGCCCCACGACGAGTCGCCGTAGTCACCTCCGTAGTCACCCCCAAAATCCCCTCCTTCGTCGCCATATCCCCACGATGAACCTCCATCGTCTCCGCCGAAATAACCGTCATCGTCGCCATATCCCCATGAAGAGTCGCCGCTTTCAGCCCACTGTTCGTCGGCGGCGAGCTGGTTGCTCGTTTCGCCTGGCTGGTCGCTATAGTTGATGTAGGTGACGTAACCGCCCGTTTCCGTTGCAACCACGCTGCGGTTGTCTAGGTTGGCAACCGAAGGGGCATCCGGCGCGCCGATAGCGACATAGGAATAGGTGCCGCTTTCTGGAAGGTCGATCGAGCCGATTCCTGCCGCTGGGTTCTGTATATCAGTGTTGGTCTGCCAGTTCGTTGCAGGGTTTAAAAGTTCCTGACTGAAGCTTTTTGGCGCCTCGCCGGTCAAAAACAGGAAGCCGTTGGGATCGGTCGCTCCCGTCAGGCTTTCCGCGCTGATATACGGGCTTTCCGGCGACGGGGGCATACCGTAATCGCCGAGTTGGCCGTTCGAGACTGCCTGTCCATTCGGATTGGACGACCCCGCGAAGGCGTTGTCATCCTTTCCGTAATTTCCAAGGTCTGTATAAGCCGCCCCGCCCGGGTTCCCGCTATTTCCGCCGCCGAGATTAATGGGAGGGCTTTGAACAGGGCCATATAAGACACTGCCGGAAGCGCCGTTGCCCGTTTCCTTATTGCCGGTCCCTTTCGCGGTCGTCGAATTGGGCAGCGTCTTCAGTAAACTCGGATCGAGAGTCTTCGGTATCGCATTGGGATTGAAGAGATTGCTATTGAACGAACTACCATCGTTGCTTGGCAAAGCGCCATATGATTTGTCCGTATCTACCCACCCCGGAATGTTTCCGTAATTGTCAAGATCAGCATAGACGGCTGCTCTGCTTGGATTTGTATAGGCCGCCAACGGGTTGACCTCACCGGGCAAGCCGCCGGTGGAGGAATCGATACCAGCGTAACCGTAGCCGCTGACGTCGTTGAAGTCTCCCACCGTCACCGGAGCCGTCGTTACATTAACGACCTGCGCCCCTATGAGCGCGCCAGAAGATGGGTTAAAAAAATGAGCATTTGCAATGGAATCAGCGGCAACACCGGCATTTTTTTGCAGGTTCGACGCATCGATCGCTACATAGGATCTATCGCCAATTGAAGCCAATCTAGTTTGAGAGGAACTTGTAAAACTGGCTGGGTTTAGCTCGGCTGTCGGAGCTGCAAAGTTAGTAAATTGTTTCAGCACTAGTGAGGTAGTATATTGTGGGGTGTCAGCGAATATGGCGTTGTAGGCATACCTCCCTACCAAAAAACCGACAGCGCCCAACCCAACCCCAAGAAGTAACGGGGGTGCCGCGATGCCTGCGGCGAGAGCAAAAGACCCTAAGCCAAAACCCTCTGCGGCAACAGCGGCATCAATAACGGCGATAGCATATGTGCCACTAGTTGCCGTGCCCCAAAATGCAGTTGTGGCTGCGCCGGTGCCTAAGCTGAACAAAAAACTGCCGCCTGTCTCTGCAGCCGCAAGCCCAAAATTCGCTTCACCGCCTTCAGCATCATATAGGTATTGCAGCCCTGTTTGGGCAACAAACGCCTCGACTA
>NZ_JASGFR010000034.1:0-35122 GCF_047605405.1 Rhodomicrobium sp.
TTCGCGGACGGCACCGCGCGCCGCTTCACGCTGTCGCCCGGCGCCGAGCATATCGGCGTGCTTTACAGCGCGGCGAGCATGGAAGCGGCGCTCGACTGGCTTAACCGCGCATTCGGGCTAAGCGGAAACGCACCGGTCGAGGATCGCGGCACGGCCATAGCGCTGCTGTTCTTCGGCGTGACGCTGCTTGCGTGGCCGCTTGCCTCGCTTCTGCCGCGCGTGTCGGCGCATCCGCTCGGCGCGGGGCTCCCGTGGCGGCGCTTCTGGCCGGTCGCCGTCGCGCCAGCGCTGCTGACGCCGCTCATCCTCTGGAAAATGCCGACGGGATTTCTGCCGGTCGTGCTCGGCGACTACATCGCGATGCACTTCGCATGCTACGGGCTCATCACGCTCGCGGCGCTCTGGATTGCGACGCGCGGCAAGGGCATGGCGAGGCCGCCGGTCAACGTGGCGTTCGTGGTCGCGGCGATGCTCGTCGCAGCCTACAGCATCCTCGCCTTCGGGCTGCCGCTCGACCGCTACGTGCTCTCGTTCTTCCCGATCCCGGAACGCCTGCCGCTTCTGTTCGCGGTGCTTGGCGGGACGATCCTGTTCTTTCTCGCGGACGAATGGCTGACGCGCGGGAACGGCGCGGCGACCGGCGGCTACCCGGCTACAAAAGCACTGTTTCTCGCTTCGCTCGCGCTCGCCGTCGCGCTCAATTTCGGGAAGCTGTTCTTCCTGATCCTCATCATCCCGATCATTTTCGTGTTCTTCGTCATCTACGGGCTGTTCAGCGGATGGGTGAACCGGCGCACGAACGATCCGCTCGTCGCGGGGCTCGCCAATGCGCTCGCCTTCGCCTGGGCGATTGCCGTCACGTTTCCGCTTGTAAGCCCGTAACCGATGGGCAAGGACGCTGCCCTATAACGGCTGTTATTGTCCTCGATATCCCTTATGACTGCACTTGAGAAAACATCGCCCGATGGTTCGTTCATGACGTCTTTCACGGTGCCCGCAGCGGCATGGTTCGGAATATCCGCCTGTGTCGCGGTGTCCTGCGGCCCCACTCAGGCACAGGAGAAGCCGGCCGATGCCATCGAACTCGCTCCTCACCGGGCCGTGTACGAACTCGTTCTCGAAAGAACCGGCGCAGGCTCCAACATCAGCGACATTCGCGGCGAACTGGTCTACGACTTCACCGGCTCGGCGTGCCAGGGCTACACGCTCAACACGCGGCTGGTGACGGAAATATACGACCGCGAAGGCAAACAGAGCACCACCGATACGCGATCCGAGAGCGTCGAGGACGGGGAAGGCCGTCGTTTCCGCTTCAACACATCGCAGTACATGAACAAGAGCACGAAGCCCGCCGACGCAACGTCCGGGCTCGCAGTCCGCTCGCCACAGGGCGCTCGCGATGCCGTGACGGTGACGCTCTACAAGCCGAAGAAGGGCTCGTTCACGCTGCCTGGAAACGTCTATTTTCCGACGCAGCATTCCATCGCCATCCTGAAAGCGGCAAAGGCCGGAGAAACGCGCCTTCAGGCCGACTTTTTCGACGGTTCCGACAAGGGCACGAAAATTTACGAGACCACGACCGTGATCGGCGCGCCGCTGCAACTGGCCGCCAATTCTCAATTGCCCGCGGTCAAGAACGCGGAAAATCTGGACAGCATTCAGTCTTGGCCCGTTGTCGTCAGTTATTATGAGCCGAACGCCAAGAAAGACGGTCTGCCGACCTACGAGGTCTCTTTCCGCATCTATGCGAACGGTGTCAGCCGGAAATTGACGCTCGACTACGGAGCGTTCGCGCTCAGCGGCGAGTTGTCCGCGATCGAATTCCTGCCGTCCACGCCCTGCCGCTGATCTGAAAGCGCCCGTTTCGCTCGCGCGTTGCCGGCTTCGCCGCGTCCCAAATACGCCCGTTAAACCTTGCGATAACCATTCAGAGCGTTACCCGCGAGGCGAAAAATCGAATTAAATGCGTGTTAAATCTTGTACCCCTAACGTGCGTGGAGACGCCGCTTCCATGGAGGCGATGTCCGTATCGTCGGAGGTGTGTAATGCGTGCGAAGCTTGAAGAATTCTGGATGGACGAACAGGGCGCGGCCGCCATCGAACTTGGCCTGATCGCCGCCGGTTTTTGCGTGGCGCTGATCACGCTCGCGGGCCAGATGAACGACGAGGGGAAGATCATGTTCGAGCGGGTGCGCGAAATGCTGCGCTCGTTCAACACGATGCAATAACCCCCGTTCAGGTGAGTGCCGATGGAATCGTCCCTGACGTCGACGGTCGCGGCGGCCCTTCCCGTGATGCTTGTGTGGGCCGCCGCCGTCGATCTCCTGACGCGCGTGATACCGAACAGGCTGGTGCTGTTGCTGGCCGGATGCTTCGCCGTTTTCGCGCTGCTCGCCGGTCTCGATGCCGCGCGGGTCGTCTCGCACGCAGGATGCGCGCTTCTGGTTCTCGTTTGCGCCTATGGACTTTTCGCGGCCTCCCTTCTCGGCGGGGGCGACGCGAAGCTTCTTGCCGTGGCATCCCTCTGGATCGGCCCGGATCAGCTGCTCCCGTTTCTCGCCGGAACGGCGCTCGCTGGTGGGGCACTGGCGCTGGTTTACATCGCGGCCGATTTCGCGAGCGACGTTCTTCGCTCCGACGCTCACGCACGCGACCGTGCAACGGCGATCCCCTACGGCGCGGCCATCGCGGCTGGCGGCCTTGCCGTGATGCCGGAGTGGCTCGCCTCAATTTAGCGGCTTTTTTGCACCGAAATTATCCTTCTCCGCCGTATTCGCGTCCGGATCGCGCTCAAGCATTCTGCACGTTATAGGGGTGCATTTCTGCCGCCGATCCCCTATAGGTTCAAGGCATGACGATTTCCTACGAAACCATTCACGACGACATTTCCGAGCTTCTTGCGCCCCATGGCAAGGGCGCCATCAGAATCCGGGCTTTTCCCGGCGCCGAGCTTCGAGACGATTTCGCCCGCTTCGTCACGCCCCCACAGGCCGCGTGGCTCGAAGCCATCGGATGGAAGGCGAAACCCGGCACGCATGCGCTTCTGCCGGGCGAAAACGGAATTGCCGAGGTTCTCTTCGCGCTTGGTGACGAGAAGCCCTCCCCCGCATCCGCGCTCGCGCTCGGCGCGCTGCCCGCCGCCTTGCCCGAGGGCACCTACGAACTTTCCGACTTTCCCGGCGCGCCCGAGGACGCCGTTCTTGCGTGGCTTCTCGGTGCGTACGAGTTCCGACGCTACTTCACCCGCGACCCGAAGCCCATCCGCGCACTCGTGCTGCCCGAGGGCGTCGACCGCGCGGCTGTGATCGCTCGCGCGCAGGCCGTGTGGTTCGCGCGCGAACTCATCAATATTCCCGCCAACGATCTCGGTCCGTCCGACCTCGCCGAGGCTTTTGCGGGCATGGCGCGCACCTTCAAGGCCGATGTGAAGATCCTTCGCGGCGCTGCGTTCCTCGAAAAGAACTTCCCGCTTCTGCAATCGGTGGGACGCGCCTCCACGCGCGAGCCCTGCCTTGCCGAACTTCATTGGGGCAACACGAAACATCCCAAGGTGACGCTGGTCGGCAAGGGCATCTGCTTCGATACCGGCGGTCTCGACATCAAGCCGTCGTCCGCGATGGCGCTGATGAAAAAGGACATGGGCGGCGCGGCGAGCGTGATCGCGCTGGGCGCGATGATCATGGCCGCCAGGCTGCCGGTGCGGCTTCGGATCCTCGTGCCAACCGCCGACAACAACATCTCCGGCAACGCGTTCCGGCCGGGCGACATCATCAGGAGCCGCGCGGGGCTTACAGTCGAGATTGGCAACACGGACGCGGAAGGCCGCCTCGTTCTGGCCGACGCGCTGTCCTACGCCGACGAGGACGGCCCTGATCTGATCGTCGACATGGCCACGCTGACCGGCGCGGCTCGCGTGGCGCTCGGCCCCGATCTGCCGCCGTTCTATACGGACGACAGCGCTCTCGCGCACACCATCTACAAGGCGGGCGCACATGTGGGCGATCCGTTGTGGCGGCTGCCGTTCTGGATGCCGTACGACCGCGACCTCAAGAGCAAGGTCGCCGATGTGAACCACATTTCAAACAGCCCGTTTGCCGGATCGATCACGGCGGCGCTGTTCCTGAAGCGCTTCGTGAAGAACGCGAAACGTTATGTGCATCTCGACATTTTCGGCTGGACGCCGCGCGCGCTGCCCGGCAAGCCTATGGGTGGAGAGCCGCAAGGCGCACGTGCCATGTTCGAGGTGATCCGCAACGAATATGGGAGAGGCGCATGACACAGCTCGATCCTCGCCTTAACGCCTACCGGGAAGACCTCGCCGCCGCTTCGCTGCAAGACCGCGTGCGCGCGCAACGCTATGTTCAGGGCGAAGTGCGCCAGGTCGCCGCGCCGTCCGCGCCTGTCCGCGTCGCGCCCAAATTCGATGCCGAACAGGCTACCGAGGCGTTGTCCGGCGAACTCGTCACGCTCTATGAGGTTCGTGACGGCTTCGGCTGGGTGCAGCTTCAGGAAGACGGCTATGTCGGCTACATGCCGCTCGACGCGCTGTCCTCGCTCGTTGAGGACAACACGCACCGCGTAAGCGCGCGCCTCACCTATCTCTATCCCGTGCCGGACATGAAGCGACCGCCCATCACGAAGCTCAGCTTTTCGGCGACGGTGCTGCCCATCAGCCGCGCGGATGGCCGCTTCCTTGAACTCTCGCGCGGCGGCTTCATATTCGCCGATCATCTGGTTGGCATCCGTGAGCGCGCGCGAGACTTCGTCCGGGTGGCTGAGCGCATGGTCGGCGTGCCCTATCTTTGGGGCGGCAAGACATCGCTCGGGATCGACTGTTCTGGCCTCGTGCAGGTTTCGTTGCAGGCGGCGGGCGTGCCCTCGCTTCGCGACACCGACATGCAGATGGCGAATGCAGGCGAGGCGCTGGACCCTGCCAATCTCGACGCCATCCAGCGCGGCGACCTGATCTTCTGGAAAGGCCACGTCGCCATCGCGCAGTCGCCGGACTGGATGATCCACGCGAGCGGCCATCACATGGAAGTCGTCGTGGAGCAGATAAGGCGCGCCGTGGAACGCTACGCCGAAGCGGGCAGCCCGGTTCTTGCGATCATCCGTCCGAACCTTGAGCCAAAGGCGATGCCGGAGCCGCAGGATGCGGCCTCCGAACACGTCGGGCCACAGCCTCCGGCGCGGGCACAATCCGCGCCTGCTGCGCAACAGCGTGAAGCGCCGCAAAATATCCCGGCTGCGGCGCCGACCGCTGCCCCGGCGGGTGCCGCCCCGGCCTGGCCATCGCCAGCACAAGGGCAACGACCCGCCACGGCGCCTTCACCGGCCAGAAGCGAGAGGCAACGCGCGGCGCTGACGCAGGCGGTTGCCCCACAGGCAGCGCCGCAGAACGCGGAAGCGCACGCCGCCCCGGCTCAGTCCCAGCTCGAAGCAGCCGCCAAGCGCGCGGCGCAAGAACTTGCCCGTCGTTCCACGGCTGAAAATGGCGCGCAGCAGCAGGGGGCAGCCCAGCGCGGACCAGCGCCCGAAGCTCAGAAGGACGGTGCGTAGAGCGTTATCGCTTCTCCCCGGAAACGAGAAATCGCTCAGCAGCGTCATACTGTAAATAGGAGGTCGCAGACCATCGGCCTGCCTCAAATCGGACCCGATCGACGCAGGCCAATGCAGCGCTTTCCATCGACGCAAATCCACGGACGCAAAACCGGTTTCCGGTCGCGCTTGCAGGCCAACTCGCCGATGGTCAGAACACCGGGAACGGGAAATATTTCGCGTTGATCTTCGCGTAGGTGCCGTCTTTCACGATGCCGTCGAGGGCGTCGTCGAATCGCTTCAACAGCGCGTCGTCGCCCTTCCGCAGCGCGATCCCCATGCCGGAGCCGAAATAAGCCTCGTCTGCCAGTTCCGTCGGCGCTATTTCGCAGCACTGACCTTCTGGCGACTTCAGCCAGTCGTAAACGGCCAGCTTGTCGAACAGCACGTAATCCACACGCCCGGCTGAAAGGTCGCGATAGGCATCGGCCACGGTGTTGTAGAGCCGCACGATGGAGCGATGATATTTGTCTTCGAGGAAGGCGGAATGGTTCGTTGCCGTCTGCACGCCGACGGGCTTGCCGATCAGCGCTTTCGGCGACACGTCCTTCGCGTCGAAGCCCTTGCGCACGACAAAAACACTCGGCGAGCGGTAATAGGGCTTGGTGAAAGCAACCACATTCTTGCGGTCTTCGGTGATGTTGAGCGATGCGACGATCGCGTCGTATTTTTTCGCGAGCAGCGCCGGAACGATGCCGTCCCAATCCTGGGCGGAAATCTCGCAGTCGGCCTGCATCTTGGCGCACAGCGCTCGCGCGATATCCACGTCGAACCCCGCCACTTCTCCACTCGCATCGATGCTGCTGAAGGGCGGGTTCGTACCTTCGGTCGCGATGCGGATTTTCGTTTGAGCCGAGACGGAAAGCGGAACAAGGCAGGCGAGACAGGCAAGCGCAAGAAAGCGCAGGAAGCGAGCTTTGACCATGGGTTCGCCGGACGGTTAGGGTTCTTTGTCTTCTAACGTAGGCAGCGGAGTTTCACGCGTAAAGCCGCCCGCCCGGAAAGCTTCGAGAAATTGAACGAGGCGCGGGCTTCGCGGCGCGGCAAACAGGTTTACAGACGGGCCTTCCTCCTCGATGCGGCCATCGGCGAGAAACAGCGTTCGAGACGACACGTCGCGGGCGAACGCCATTTCATGAGTCACGATGACGAGCGTGCGGCCCTCGTCCGCAAGCCGCCGGATCACGGCGAGCACCTCGCCCACGAGTTCGGGATCGAGTGCGGATGTCGGTTCGTCGAACAGGATCACATCGGGATGGACGGCGAGCGCGCGGGCGATGGCGGCGCGCTGCTGCTGTCCGCCGGACAATTCCGCCGGATAGGCGTCGGCGCGATGCCCGAGGCCCACCTTCTTCAAGAGCGCGTGCGCTTCCTCCACGGCCTCGGCGCGCGGGCGGCCATGCACATGCACAGGCGCTTCGATCACGTTGCCGAGCACGGTCATGTGATGCCAGAGGTTGAAGCCCTGGAAGACCATCGCGACGCGGCGACGGAGCCGCTCCACCTGCCGCGCGTCGGGCTTCCTGCCCGGCTCGATGCGCACATGCTCGCCGCCCGCGACGATTTCCCCCGCGTCCGGCGTCTCCAGCAAATTGAGGCAGCGAAGAAACGTGCTCTTGCCGGAGCCCGACGAGCCGATGATCGAAATCACCTCGCCCTTTTCGGCGGCGAGCGAAACACCCTTCAGCACCTGAACGGCGCCGAACTTCTTTTCGATGCCTCGCGCTTCGAGTGCGATCATGCGAGCCGCCCTTAAGCCGAATTGTCCAGACTGATCATCCCCGTCTCACCGTCATAGGCAAGCACTTCCGCGTAACGCGCCCAGTTGATGACGGTGTGAAGCGTGCGTTCGGCATCGTCCTCCGGCATGTTGTCTTCAAGTTCGTCCTGAAAGCGGATGATCGAGGCGCGGCGGCTCGATCGCTCTTCGAGGATGCGACGGATATGGGCCACGAGCGGGACATAGGCCAGAAGATGCTGCGCGAACTGCGCCTTGCGTTCATCGACACCCGCATCGACGAAGCGGCGGCCCGCGTCGCTGATCTTGAGGTCGCCTTCAGCGAGTTCGGCGAAGCGCAGGAGTTGCAGCGTTTCGGCGGCGGGGAAAAGCTCGTCCACCTCCATTTGCGCGCGTTCGGCCAGCGGCGGCAGGTCGGCGCGGCCATCGAACGGCGGCTCGGCCAGCGTTTCGAGCAGGCCCGCCAGCGTGTTCGTGGATACGTCCGGCAGGCTCATGTTGATGCCGGTGCCGGGGAACACGCCCTCGCCACGCGCGGGCGCAGCCGTGGGCTTCGCGGTCATGCGCGCGTAGATGTCGTCGACCATGGCGCGGAAGGCCGGATCGACGCGGTTTCGCGGCTGCGGCAAGTTCACCTTGATTTCGGCGATGACGCGACCCGGGTTCGACGAGAACACAAGGATGCGGTCGCTCATCAGCACCGCTTCCTCGATGTTGTGCGTGACGAGCAGGATCGACTGGATCGGCATGCGCCCTTCCATCCAAAGGTCGAGCAGGTCGGTGCGAAGCGTTTCCGCCGTCAGCACGTCGAGCGCGGAGAATGGCTCGTCCATCAACAGCACCTTGGGATCGACGACAAGCGCGCGCGCAAGGCCGACGCGCTGGCGCATGCCGCCGGAAAGCTCTTTCGGATAGGCGTTCTCGAAGCCGTCGAGGCCGATCAGGTCGATCGCGGCCAGCGCGCGCTTCCTGCGCTCCTCCGCCCTGACGCCCTGTGCTTCGAGTCCGATTTCCACGTTTTCCTGCACGGTGAGCCATGGAAACAGCGCGAAGCTCTGGAAGACCATGGCAAGGCCATCGGCGGGGCCGTCCACGCGCTGGCTTTCGACCTCAACCTCGCCATCGCTCGGCTGAAGCAGCCCGGAGATGATGCGAAGCAATGTCGATTTGCCGGACCCGGAACGGCCGAGCAGTGCGACGATCTCGCCGTTGTAAAGCGAGAGGCTTACATCATCCAGCACGACGAGGTTGCTGCTTGTGCCGCGCTTGTAAAAGTGACGGACTTCTTTCACAGCGACGAGCGGCGTGCGGCCGTTGCTGCGCGGCGTGACGACTCCCATGACCCTCTCCTGTTTCTAGCCCGCGATCCCTGAGCCGACCGCTCCCGCGAAGATCGTCGTCGAAAATAGAATCGCAATCGATTTCAGATGCGTAGGCGGCGGTCGGCGTAAGCGTACAGACGCCGCCACAAGACGCGGTTGAGCGCGACGACGAACACCGACATCACGCCGACACCCAGCACGACGCGGTGAAAATCGCCGGCGGCAGTCGCGTCCGCGATATAGGCGCCAAGGCCCCGCGCCTCCACCCTGGTATCGCCCCAGCTCACGGCCTCGGCCACGATGCTCGCGTTCCACGAACCGCCCGATGCGGTGAGCGCGCCCGTGACGTAGTACGGGAGAATGGCCGGGAGCATCACCTTGCGCCACCAGAGCCAGCCTCTCAGGCGATACAGCTCCGATGCCTCGCCGAGATCGCGCGGAAAAACGCTCGCGCCTGCGACGACGTTGAACAGGATGTACCACTGCGTGCCGAGGATGATGAGCGGCGAAAGCCAGATGTTGGGATCGAGCTTCCAGGCGACGATACCCATCACCACGAAGGGGAACAACACATTCGCCGGGAAGGCCGCGAGAAATTGCGCCAGCGGTTGGATGCGCTCGGCGAGCTTCGGCCGCAAGCCGATATAGACACCGACCGGCACCCAGATGAGGCTTGCGATGGCAATCAGCACCATCACACGCACGAAGGTGATGCAGCCATCCGTCACCGCCTGAACGACGTCGGACCAGCCGAGCGTCGCGCGCACATAGCTGTAGATCGACCACGCCGCCCACACGACGACCGCAGCCAGCGCGATGTTGAACAGGATGTCGAGCGCCCGGCCCGCCGTCTTCCCGATCCGGGGCTCCGGAGCGTGGCGCGACAATGTGCTCACCCTGCCACCGAACAGGCTCGCGATCTTGCCCAGAAGGCCGTTCACGGCCTGAATCAGGCGCGTCCGGCGCAGCAGGTTCAGCACCCAGGATTCCGGCGGGTTCTGCGACGCGACGAGTTCGACGCGGAACTTGTCCGACCAGGCCACGATGGGACGGAAAAGAAGCTGATCGTACAACAGGATGACAACCGCCATCGCGCCGACAGCCCACGCCACCGCCCCGATGTCCTTGTGCTCGATGGCGAGCGCGATATAGGACCCGATGCCCGGCAGCGTGATGGTGGTGTCGCCGACCGAGATGGCTTCCGATGCCACGACGAAGAACCAGCCGCCCGACATGGACATCATCATGTTCCAGACGAGGCCGGGCGTCGCGAACGGAACTTCAAGCTTCCAGAAGCGCTGCCACGGCGTGAGGCGGAATTGCGCGGTCACTTCCTCCAGATCGCGCGGAACGGTCTTGAGCGACTGGTAGAACGAGAACGTCATGTTCCACGCCTGACTGGTGAAGATCGCGAAGATGGCTGCGAGTTCCGCGCCGAGCTGGCTGCCCGGAAACAGGTTCAGGAAGAAGATCACGGTGAAGGTGAGGAAGCCCAGCACCGGCACCGATTGCAGGATGTCGAGCGCGGGGATGATGACGCGCTCGGCCTTGCGGCTCTTGGCGGCAAGGGGAGCGACGATGAAGGTGAAAAGGAGCGAGAGGCCGAGCGCCGCGAACATGCGAAGCGTCGTCAGCAGCGCATATTGCGGCAGGTTCGCGGGATCGAGCGAGACGGGGTTGGCCTCAAGCCCCGTCAGCGGCTGCTGCATGGTCTTCGCACCGTGCGCCATCGCGACGAGCACGGCGCCAAGGGCGAGAAACACAACCACATCATAGCGGTTCGGCCACGCCTGGGCGACGGTTGCGGAAATATTGGCGATACGGCGGTTGCCGGCGAATTGGGGCATCGTCATCGCGCGCCTCGCTTCCGTGGTTGAGGCCGTCGGCTTCGAACTCGAAGCGACGCCGTTCTTGCCATGCTTCGTTCGCTCCGCCCGACCGGGAGCCTGGAGGTGAGATGCTCGCGCGGAAAATGTCGCACGCTCGCGCAAAAAGTGTGTGAAGCCGCAGCTTTCCTGAAAAGGCGATGAATGCACCGGGCTTTTCTGTCAACTCCGAAAACGCGCAATCCGCAAGGGGGCGTGCGGCGACACGCGGAAAAGCTGTCTTGTTACGGCCAGAATCTCATCGCCCTGTTGGCCGCCAAGGAGAACGCTATGCGTACCAACGAAAGCCTGGCGAGCCGGTTCGCCATCGTGATCGCGGCGGCGACGGTATTTGGCTTCACGGCGCAGGGAGCGTCTGCCTTGCAGCGCGCGGCGGCGACCTCGACGACCGCTTTCGCGAATGGCCCGGCAGAGAACTTCGCGGATACGGGCGAACCTCATCCCTTCCAATTCGACGGTTACATCATCCCGGTTCGCCATCAAAGGCTCACGTCGGACAACAACGATGCCGCCGAGGAAGGCAGAAGCTTCGCCGCGCGCCTGAAGCACAAGCAGGGGAGGAATCTCGCCCGCAAGAAGCGTCGCTTCCGTCAGCAGCAGGCGTGGCTTGAGAAGCAGCGACGCGTGATGAGGCAGAAAAGGGCAGCGGCGCGGGCGCATCAATATGCTGCGGCTCGGCGCCATGCGGGAAAGCGCAGCAAAAAGCCCCGCAGGCTCCGCCCGCTTAAATAGGCCGCGTCCTGAAAAGTGTGCAGGGTTTTCCGATAGGACGCGGGCGCGCCTTAGGCTTAGTCAAAAGCGGAGACGCCCTGGAGACGCGGCCCTGTGGTCATTCCTATCGGCGGCGCCCCGCAAGAATACCGACCGAGAGGCGCGTGTGGGGCAAGCCGTTTCAGCCGTTGGCACGCGTCTACTTTCCGTCGCAAGGAAAGCCGGAACGCAGCGCCGCCATCGCGACCGTGGTGAAAGGTTCAGTCTGACGATCCGGATGCAAGCGGGCGTAGCGGTCGAAAATCTGAATGAGATGCAGGAGCGATACGCCTTCCGGCACGCAGACGCGCAGAAGCGGATCGTGGTCCGTTTCCAGCCGCGTTATGAGGAGTTGCTGAACGGTAAGGAACGCGCCCCAGCAATTCCCCGTCGCGAAGGTGTCTTCGAGTTCGAGTTCATCTGGATTGACGCCCGGTTTCGCAAGCCGAAGGATCGGCTTGCAGTCCGCCAGCATGTCGGCGGCGGTGTAGCCGTCATCCGCCTGGACCGCGCCAGCCATCGCGAGCCAAAATATCGCCAGCACGGCGGCTGCCCACCGTCTTACAACCCGACTCATGATATCCCCCGCCGCCACAGCGCCAGTCAGGGGCCCCCTTCGCCCATGTTGGCGCGCTTGTCAATCCGAAGAGCGTGTTTGTCACCCATGCAATGGTCGAAGCGATTCGGATCGAGGAATACGGTCCGCCGCGTTCTTCGCTGAGGCCACTCTCACGCTCGCTCTATACGATCGGGTGCATTGCATCGGATCGCAAAAAAGGACTGCCCTTGCCAACGCGCCTCAATGCGCGGCCAAGCTCTCGCCGACGTCGCCGCCCGACGCGGCGGCATCCGCTGGCTCCGGCTCCGCCCCGACATCCTCGCGGCGCAGGCGAACGACGGTCACGGTGCAGCCCGCTTCGGACGCCACCTTTGCGGAAACGCTCCCGAGCAGCGAGCGCCGAAGCGAATTCCGCCGCGCGCCGAGAAGGATCTGATCCACCTTGTTCTGTTCGGCGTAATGGAGAATGGCGGAAGCGGGGTCGGTCGCTTCCAGCACGTGGAAGGTGATCTGCCCTTCCTTAAGCTTCAGCGGCTGCGCCCAGTCCTGCAACTGCACGAGACGGTTAACGTGCTTGTTGTGGCCCTCTTCGTCGAGCGTGGTGTCGCGGGTGGCGATGTAGCTCGTCTTCAGCACGTTCAGGCACGCGAGCCGCGCCGACGGAAGCTGCGCGAGCGCCCTCCCGGCAGCTTCGCGAACGGCCTCGTTCGTTTCCTTCGAGGCTTCCGACAGGTCGACCGCCACGGCGATGATGGGCGCGGCCGCCAGCCGCTTGTAAACCGGTTGCGGCGCGGCCTTGCGTTCCGGCGGGTTGAACCGCCGCTTTACGCGCGTCAGAAACGAATCCGTGGCGGTCCGCTCCGCGCGCGCGGTCAGCCGGATCTGGTCGTAATGCGAAAGCTCGAAAGCGAGTTGCGCGGCGGTCGGATAGCGCCATGCCGGCTCCACTTCGAGGCAGCGCAGCACGATTTCCTGCAACCACAGCGGATAATCCTTGCGCAGGGCGCGCGGCGGCTTCGGATCGCGCCACAGGCGCTTCTTCATGGTGCTGAGGCGCTCGCTCTCGCCGAAGGGGCGCACGCCCGTCGAGAAGAAATAGAGGAGCACGCCGAGCGCGAACTGGTCGCTGCGCGGGTCGGTCCGAACGCCGAGAAGCTGCTCCGGCGCCATATAGGGCGCGGTGCCGTATGGAAGGCGGAATTCCTCCTGCATCAGATCCGGCAATTGCTGGTGATGCGACAGGCCGAAATCGAGCAGCACCGCCTCGCCCGACTCGCGGAAGAGGATGTTGCTCGGCTTGATGTCGAGATGGATGACGTGCTGGCGATGCAGATCGTCGAGCGCGGTTGCGATCTTCCACCCGATGTCGGCGACTTCTTCATAGGGCAGCGGCAGTTCCGAGAGGCGGGGCAAGAGCGATTTGCCCGGCAGCCGCTCCATCACGATGAACGGGTGCAGCGAGAAATCCCCCGCTGCGATGAAGCGCGGCACATGCGGGCCGGACAGGCGCGGCATGATCATCTGCTCCATCTCGAAGGAGACGATCGCAGCCGGATCTTGTCCCTCGCCGAGCACCGGCACCTTCATCAGCATCGGCACGTCGATGCCGGGCTTCGTGACGCTCCACAGACGTGCCATGCCGCCCTTGTGGATCAGCTCTTCGAGCACGAAGCCATCGAGCACGTCTCCGCGTTGAAGCGTCGGCTTAGCCATGGCGCGTCACCGACCGATGAAGAGGCGTTCGGCGAAGAAATCGGGCAGGCGCGCGGCGCGGATCGCGGCGGCGGCGGCCTCGATGTCGTAGGGCACGCGGATGTAGACGATTTCCTTCTTTTCAGTATCGAACAGGCCGTAGCAGGCGCGCGGATTGCCGTCGCGCGGCTGGCCGACGCTGCCCAGCACGCAAAGCCATCGGCGAAGGCCGTGGAGCGGCACGGCCACTTCCGTCACCGGGCTGAACGCCGTCATCTTCGCCGCCGCCGTGGTGGAGAAGATGGCGGGCTTGTGCGTATGACCGCAGAACGTGATCGGCGCCTGGGTGGAGCGGAGGCTGCGCGCGGCTTCTTCGACGGTGAGGACGTAAATCCACTTCGACGGCTGGCTCGCATCGGCGTGGACGTAAAGGCGGCCCTCGTCGGATCGCTCCATCGGCAGTTCCGCGAGCCAGCGGCGTTCCACCTGACCGAGCTTGCCCCGCGTCCAGTCGATGGCGGCCTGCGCCTCCGGGTTCATCCGCGGTGAGGGTTCGGTGATCGCCGCATCGTGGTTGCCAAGAACGGCAATCGCGCCGCCCGCGACAAGTTCCATCGCCTTGTCGACGCACCAGACGGGATCGGCACCGTAGCCCACGAAATCGCCAAGCAACACATGGCGTTCAGCGCCGCGCGCCTTCGCATCATCGAGGCACGCCGCAAACGCCTGCCGGTTCGCGTGGATGTCGGCCAGAAGCGCGATAAGCATTGGCTCTCCCAAAGGGTTCGTTTCTGGATACCCTACAAAACTTTACGGGGGCCTGTCTGTTCGATTTTCGTTTGGGGGAAGCCTGTTTGCCGCGATTTCGTTCCGCTTCGCCGAGACAGGTGCACGATTGTCGAGACGGCGGCCAAGGGCGGCTTTTCCGAGACCCGATGAACCCTAGCGATGCCCCCTAGCGGTTCCCGCGTCGCTTGGGACGGGCCTGCGGCTGCTGAGCAGGCGGCTCCTCGGGCGGCGTTGCTACCGACGCGACCAGCGGCTCGACGGGCTGCAATTCGCAACGCGCTTGTTGCAGTTCGCGGATGGTCTGGGCTCGAAAGCTTTCGCCGCGAATCGGCGCCCGGATCGCGACGATCCCGGTCTCCGCCGGCGCGACGACGATGTTCTGATCGTCGCCTTCCGAAGTCTTTTCCGTGCTTGCCTCATCCGAAAGGCGATCCCGCCTGATCAGCAACAGGCGAACTTCCGGTCTTTTCGAATCGGCGCCCGCGACGAGATAGAAATTTTCGCCCGAGCGCGTCGAGACAGCCAGCGTCCAGGCCGGTTCGGACAGAGGCGCGCGGACGATCACATTGCGGTCGGCCAGATCGTAGAGGCAATAGGCCGTCACGACGTCCGGCGGCGAGAAAGGAAGCGTCGGGGCAGACTTGCCGTCCGGCACGACGATGGCGTTATGCGGCATCGTGGCCGCAAGTCTCGACCAGGCGTCCCCTTCGGCGAAGGAGGATATGCCGAACACCGCGAGAATATGGATGATGCCGCCGGCGACGATCCCGCCCAGCACCCAGGGCCAATTTCCCATCACCAGCCCCCCGCCATCAGGAGCACTCCACAAGCGAGATCGAGGGCAGAACGCGCCTGGCCGCGCTCAGCAGCGCATCGGGAGCGAGGGGGCGGAGGATGGTCAGGCGCAGCGCCACCCGCTCTCCCCGCTCCGAAGGAAGCCAGTTGCCGGGCTGGACGTCGGGCGAGAGGCGCACGGTGAATGCCCCGTCCGGGGCTGCGAGGATGTTCGCGCTCGAAAAGCTGGACCGGCCGGTCTTGTTCGGCATGGTTTCCCCATTCTTGCGGAACGCGGCGATATTCCACCAGAGCGCGGGGATCGCGTAGCCCTTCACTTCGTAGGTGCAATCGCCTGTGAGCCGCGATCCCGCGCTGTCTCGCGTGGCCGTGAAGCTCATCGCGCTCGCGGACGTGATCGGGAGCGAGCCTTCCCGCGCCGAATGCGCGATGGTGTAAGGGTCCGCCTCGGCGGTGCCTTCCCGAAGCCAGAACGTCCAGGGGCCGTGTTTCACGGTCGTGGCGAAGAAGCCGCCGCTGACGGCGCGCCACGTCGTGCCCAACCCGAGGATCAGGGCGATGCTCGCAAACAGCAAGAACCGGGTTAGGAAAGGCATGGGTGCTAAACCTGACGGGGCAGCTTAACCGGACGGTGCGGAAGGCGGCTATGCGACTGTTATTGCGTCCTCACGGGAGGGTTGTCCAGAGTGGCGTCCTTCTGCGGGTCGGCAACCTGCAGTTTTGGCGCTTCCTTCAGAAGCTTCGACAGCGAAGAGAGCATCTTCCGCGTCTTGGCGGGCATGCGCTTCGACGCGTCGGCGCCACCGCCGAAGCCCGGTTCGTCGCGTCTGATTTCCGAAAGCCGCTGCCGCTCCTCGACCTGCCGCGGATGCAGCGGGAGGCCCGGAATCTGCGGAATGTCCATGCTTGAATGCGCCGCAGCCATGTATTGATGCCAGACGGGCGCTGAGAGATGACCGCCCGTGGTGCCCGCCGCCATTTCACTGAAATCGTCATTGCCGAACCAGACGCCCGTCACATACTGGCCGGTGAAGCCCACGAACCAGACGTCGCGCGGGCCGGAACTCGTGCCCGTCTTGCCGACCGCCGTGGTGAAATCGAGCCGCGCGGCGGCGCCCGAGCCTTCGGTCACGACCTTTTCCAGCATGGTGTTCAGCGTTTCGATGTCCTCGCGCTTGAAGATCTGGGCCGGGGCGGGTTCGTCCCGCTCGCGGGAATAAACCACCTCGTCCTTCGTGTTGCGCAGTTCCACGATGCCGTAAGGCCGAATCGCCTTGCCGCCGCTTGCGAAAACGGCGAAGCCCGCGGTGTGATCGATCGGCGCGACGCCGGAGTCGCCGAGCGCCATGGAGCAGGTCTTCCGCACCGACGTCAGGCCGATCTTGTGTACGTTCTCAAGCAGCTTGTCGCGGCCGACATCGAGCGAAAGCCGCACGGCGATGGTGTTGATCGACTTCGCCATAGCCTCGTAAAGCGTCATGGCGCGGCCGCTCACGCCGCCGCCGTAGTTCGACGGAGACCAGTTTCCGCATGTCGGCGCAACGTCCGGGTAAACCTTGTTGGGCCGGATGCCGGATTCGATGGCTGTCAGATAGACATACGGCTTGAAGGACGAACCGGGCTGCCGCTGTCCCTTCGTGGCGCGGTTGAACTGGCTGTCGCCATAATCCCGGCCGCCGACGATCACCCGCACGGCGCCGTCGGTGTCCATGGAGACGAGCGAGGCCTGCGTCGCGCGCGCATATTTCGCCTCGCGCTCGAAGGCGTTGTCGATCACCTGCTCGGCAAGCTTCTGGAGCGGCACGTCAACCGTGGTGCGCGCCGTCAAAACGTATTCGCCCTTGCCTCGCATGAGGCGCTGCACTTCCTCGAAGGCCCAGTCGAGAAAATAGTTCGGGACGTACACTTCCTGCCGGTCGACGATCTTCGCGGCGTTGAGGCGCGCGGCGTGAACCTGTCCCTCGGTCATGAAGCCCGCATCGACGAGGTTCGACAGCACCTGATTGGTGCGCGCGCGCGAATCGACCGGGTTCGAATGCGGCGCGTATTTCGTCGGCGCCTTGAACAGGCCCGCGAGCACCGCGGCTTCCGCGAGGTTGATGTCGCGCACGGACTTGCCGAAGTAGAACTGTGACGCCGCCTCCACGCCGAAGGTGCCGCCGCCAAGATAGGCGCGGTCGAGATAAAGCTTCAGGATTTCCTTCTTCGTCAGGTGCGCTTCCAGCCACAGAGCGAGATACACCTCGCGGATCTTGCGCTGAATGGACCGCTCCGACGACAGGAACAGGTTTTTCGCAAGCTGCTGCGTCAGCGAGCTGCCACCTTGCACGACGGTGTCGGAGCGCGCGTTCTGCACAAGTGCGCGCCCCGTGCCGATGATGTCGATGCCGAAATGATCGAAGAAACGACGGTCTTCCGTCGCCATCGTCGCCTTGACGAGGACGTCGGGAATTTCTTCAAGCGGTACGGCATCGGAAAACTGGATGCCGCGCTTGCCGATCTCGTTGCCGTAGCGGTCGAGAAAGGTGACGGAAAATTCGCTGCCTGTGCGCCAATTGGGGTTTTTCGTGAGCTCGATCGCCGGCAGCTCGAACATGAGCACTACGGCGAGGCCCGCCGTGCCAAGCGTCATCGCCTCCGAAACGAACTCCGTCGCCATGCGCCGCGAGCCCGTCACACGGAAGCGCTGGAAGAAATTGTTGTAGTTTGCCCACGAGTCTTTAAATCTCGCATACAGGCCGTAGAGCGAGGAATCGATCCAGGAATCGAGCGCAAGCCAGTTGATTGTCCGGCTGCGCCTGTTCGGTTTGGTAATCCAGTCCCGCACGTGTCTTCACAGCTTCCCGTTGTCTTCCATCCGGCCGGTACTATGCCAAGAAACGAGTCTGCAAAACAGTTAAAATGGCAAGGCTCAATTGCCGGTACGGCCACTAAATCGGACAAGGCTGGGGATGAAGCGCCCTTCTGGAAAACGAAGACGCTTGAAGATATGTCGACCGAGGAGTGGGAGTCACTCTGCGACGGTTGCGGCCAGTGCTGCCTGATCAAGCTCGAAGACGAAGACACGGGCCAGATCGCCGTCACGCGCCTCGCCTGCAAGCTCCTCGACCTCGGAACCTGCCAGTGTTCGAACTATCCCGCGCGGCAGGATCATGTTCACGATTGCGTCAAGCTGACGCCCGAAGATGTGCGCCGAATCGCCTGGCTTCCCGAAACCTGCGCCTACCGCCTTGCCTCGGAGGGAAAGGATCTCGGCTGGTGGCACCCTCTCGTATCAGGCACACGGGACACCGTATTCGAGGCGGGGATTGCGATAAGAGGCTCCGCCATCAGCGAAAAAAAGGTGCGCGTCGAGCGCTACCCCGCTCATATCGTCGGCTGGCTCAAGCCCTGATCCCCCGCCGGCACGCCTGCCGGCCGCATTCTTTCGACAAGCCCTAAAATGGCTTCAAAACGATAGCACGGTTGCGGGCGCTTCGAAGGGTGCCTCCTTCGAAGCCTTGGCCGACGGTGCTCCGGCTGTCCGGCGGTCAAAGGCATTGCGTTCCTTCCGAACTGAAGTTTTTATTAAAATCGGAAAAAATGGCGGACAGTCGCGGAGTGGCCGCGCGGTTCGCGCGAGATTACGGCATGACATTTGCGCAAGGCGGCGACATTTCTCTGGAAGCAGATTTTGGCGGAACCGGCGTTTTCGTGCCGGTCGGGCACCTGCTGCAGCCGAAGCTTGTCTTGACCTCGGCCGTGAGGGATCTGCTTCGGGAGCGCAAGCTGGAGGAACGGCAAGCCGTTCTTCTGCATGCCGTCGCCACGCGTATCTCGGGCGAATGTGCCATCGCGAACGAAGCCGTATTGAAGAGCCTGAAGGAAGTGCGGGCTTCCTCTCTGGTGCTTGAGTGGCGCGTCGCTTTTCCCGGACTGGGCGCGGTCCGCGCTCTTTTCGCGCTTACGGCGCTGGAAGAAGCCACCGGCGCGGAAAGCTTTCGCGTGGCTTTGCACCTCGCCGGCCGCCCGCTGCTTGAGCCTTTATGTTGCGAAAATAAATGCTAAACTCCCGCCTGATCTCCAGCAAGGATCATCGGTTCATCGTGTGTTCAGCATCAGGAGTCTATCTCTGGCCTCGAACCGCACATGAAATACATGCTCGCTGCCCTCGTGATTTCGATCGCAGCCGGCGGAAATCTTTCCGCTTCGGCGAGCGAAGCCACGTGCTCCGCAAGCTGGACCAGAGGAAATTACAAAACTTACCAGCAGATCCAGGACGAGTTGAAGGATCGCCTCAGAAACGCGAAAATTCTGAAACTGTCGCTTTGCGCCTCGGCCTCGGAGCCCTATTTTCAGGCGACGATCCTCAACGAGTCCGGCAAGGTGGTGATCGTGAAGCTTGCCGCGCGCTGAAAAGCATGGCGGCGAAGGGCGCTTCTGGGCCGTTGACGACGGCATTCGACGTAAAAAAGTGTCTGGATCGGACCGCGGGGTAACGGATGCGTATTCTCGTGCTCGAAGACGATGTGGATTTGAGCCGCCAGCTCGTCGCGGCGATGACGGAAGCAGGCTATGCGGCCGACGCGGCCTTCGATGGCGAGGAAGGCGCCTGGCTTGGCGAGACGGAGCCTTACGACGCCATCATCCTCGATCTGGGCCTTCCAAAGCTCGACGGGCTTTCCGTCCTCGAACGCTGGCGCAAGGCGAACGTCAAAACGCCCGTGCTCATCCTTACCGCGCGCGACCGGTGGAGCGAGAAGGTCGCCGGCATCAATGCGGGCGCGGATGATTATGTCGCCAAGCCGTTCCAGATGGAGGAGGTGATTGCCCGCATCCGCGCCCTGCTGCGCCGGAGTGCCGGCGTCGCCAAGGCCGAACTCGACTGCGGCGAGTTGCGGCTCGACACTCGCACGGCGCGCGTAACCTACAAGGGAACCGCCGTAAAGCTGACCGGTCTCGAATTCCGGCTTCTTTCCTATCTGATGCATCATCAGGCCCGCGTCGTCTCCCGGACCGAACTCGTCGACCACCTTTACCAGCAGGATTTCGAGCGCGACTCGAACACCATCGAGGTCTTCATCGGCAGGCTGCGCCGCAAGATTCCCGCCGACATCATCCACACGGTGCGCGGGCTCGGCTATTGCCTCTCGGCCGCCGCCGATCCCGAAGGGGGCGCGAAAAAAGGCTCATGAAGGGCAATTCGCTCGCGCTGCGCCTTCTGATTTCGTCCGCGGCCTGGATCGTGACCATCCTTGCGATCACCGCAGCGATCCTGATCTCGCTGTGCAACAACATCCTCGAAGCCAGCTTCGACGCGCGCCTCAACCAGTATCTCGAAAACATCATCGCGCGGACGGCGCCGCAGGGCACGCACGACATCCGCCGCCCCGACGATGACGGGGAACCGCTGTTTTCCAAACCGCTGTCGGGCGCATATTGGCAAATCCGCCCGCAGGATCCGAACAGCGAGACGATGTTCAAATCCGCCTCGCTCGTCGGCGAAACGTACAAGACGCCGAGTGAACTCGGAATCAAGCCCGACGAGCGGCAGCTGCGCCAGACTTACGCCGAGGGCCCGGAGGGGCAGCTTCTTCGCGTGCTGGAGCGGGATATCGATTTCGGGCAGGAGAACGAGAGCCGTATTTTCTCGATCTCCGTGGCGTTCGATACCGCGGACATCGATACGGAGGCGCGCTATCTCACAAACATCATCGTTCTGACGCTTGCGCTTCTTGGCGGCGGATTGCTGCTGGCAACGTTCTTTCAGGTGCGGTTCGGGCTAAGCCCCTTGCAGGACATGGGCCGGCAGCTTGCCGCCATCCGCGCGGGCGAGGAAACGAAGCTGACGGGCACGCCACCGGCTGAAATCCAGCCTCTTCAGGAGGAGCTGAACGCGCTCATCGAGGCAAACCAGAACGTCGTCGAGCGCGCGCGGACGCATGTGGGCAACCTCGCGCATGCGCTCAAGACGCCGCTCAGCGTGATCATGAACGAGGCCGCTTCGCAGGAGGGCGAGTTTGCGGGCAAGGTTTCGCGGCAGGCCACGATCATGCGCCAGCAGATTTCGCATTACCTCGACCGCGCGCGCATCGCGGCGCAGATCCGCCCTGCCGTGGGCGTCACGGACGTCGGCGCGGAATTGACCGCGATTTCCCGCGCGCTCAAGAAAATCTACGAAGCGCGCTCACTGACGCTCGAAGTGGAATGCCCCGGCGGCGTCCGCTTCTTCGGCGAGAAGCAGGATTTCGACGAGATGGCGGGCAATCTCATGGATAACGCCTGCAAATGGGCGCGATCGAGCGTCGTGGTAAGGGTCGAGCAGCCAGCGGTCGCGCGTGGCGAACGCACCTTCCGCCTGATCATCGAAGACGATGGGCCGGGGTTGCCGGAGTCCTTCCGGCAGAGTGCCGTCAAGCGCGGACAGCGGCTCGACGAAAGCGTTCCCGGCTCGGGGCTCGGCCTCTCCATCGTCGCGGATCTGTCTCACCTCTATCGTGGGTCGCTCAGCCTCGAAGAGGCTGCGGGGGGCGGCCTTCGCGCGTGCCTGATGCTGCCGGCGGCGTAATGGACGCAAAAATGCCCGATTGCCCCGTAAACCCTTCCAAAAGGTTAACGGCTGGGAGGGGCAGCGATTCGGGCTGCTTCGCAGGGGACAATGAAGAAACTCACACTTTTATTCGCTTCGCTCGCGCTGGCAGTCGTGTCGACGGGATGCGCCACCAAGGAAGATACGGGCACGCTTCTCGGCGCGGGCACGGGCGCGCTCATCGGCAATCAGTTCGGCCATGGCGGCGGGCGCGTGGCGGCGACGGTCGGCGGCGCGCTGATCGGCGGCTTCATCGGCAATCGCATCGGCAAGTCGATGGACGACGAGGACCGCCGCCGCGCCTACGAAGCGCAGTATGCCGCTTTCAACAGCGGCCAGCGCACCGAATGGCGCAACCCGAACAACGGCCGTTACGGCTACGTGACGCCGCGCCGGGCCTACACCTACCAGAACTATCAGTGCCGCGAATTCGAGCAGACGATCTATATCGACGGACGCCCCGAAACGATGGTCGGCAAGGCGTGCCAGCAGCCCGACGGAACCTGGCGCGAAGCGTAGAGAACGCGTCCGATCGGGTTGCATCGAATCCGATCGGGCAAGAGGGCCCCTTACCAAGAGACAGACTGCTATCCGATCATGTCTTTCAACCTGATCGGATAGCGCTTTGGAATTCCGGCGCATGCCGTTTGACTCCACCTCGCGGAGCAAGGGGATGCGCCTTGCAACGTCGTGCAGCCATCGGACGCAGCACGACGCATCCGCAAGTGTGAAGCGGTTTTCCGATTGACGCGCGACAAGAAAAAAGCGCTTTGATACATCAATGCATACGGCCCGCAATTTTACACCAGGACCGCACGGATTAATTCACGGCGACGATCAGAACGCGTATTTATGGATGAAGTTCGCCAGCGCGGCCGCACCCTCGGCATTAGGGTGAATTTCGTCTTTGTAAAAACGAAGATTCCACGCGGACGCGTCGCCCCGGTAGATCTCGACAAGATCTACAATCTTTATTTTCCGGGAGAATCTCTCTTCTGAACCAGTCAGTTTCCCTCGAAACGACTCCCCCGACTTGAACTCATCGGTAGTCGGATACAAGACGATCGAAACATCGGTATCCCTGTAGTCATCAAGGAATTTGTTAACTTCCTCGACGAGATCGGGGTCTTTGACGACCAGCTCACTCGGCGTCGATGCTTCACAATCCGGAAAGGCATATTTTCTGACAGCAAAATATAAATGCGAAACGGGTGAGGATGTTGGATGCGTGCTGTTGCATCTCCAGGAGGAGGGAGCGTCAAAATCAGCACTGTTCAAGACGAAGACGATTTTCTTCGGACTTCCTATGAGCTTTTTCGATGATATGAAATAGGCCAACTCGTTTTTGAAACTCCAGCTCCCGTCCGCGATAGCAAAAACGTCGAAAGGTGAGATGGCGTCCAGTCTCTCGCCGACACGCTCGGACTGAGCCAAGGGATTACCGCCAAAGACGACACTGTCTCCGGCAACGATGATGGGCTCTCTTTCTCCGGGATAAGTTTTACGGCTTATCATCGATAGATTGTTGATCGTCCAGTCATTCAACAAAAACCGTCCACTCTGGTTCGCCAATGGAATATATCCGGTGGTCGGATTTGCGCTCCTGACCGGCACGTCAGCCAAGCCAGCAATTCTGACGGATGCTTCAGCGGCCACCACAACAAGAAGCAATGCAACTATAGCAGCTTTGATGTATTTCATTTTAATCTCCAGCAAATTCTCATGCGTTAAAATGCAAGCTATTTCGGCTAAGTCGAATGCAATTCATTTACACGATATTTACAACAAACGTCACTCTGTCAGGGAAGAGGGGCGCATTTACGCCCCGGTTTCAAGCGCGGGCTCCGCGGGGGAATGCGCCGCCTCGTTCGCGACGGCGGGCGCTGCCGGCACGCTCCTTGACGCTCCTTCGCGCAGAGACACGATGCGGCGGCGGACGAACTCCACATTGTCGCGCAGCGTGTAAAGGTCCGCCGAAAGGTGGGTGGGCACCGAAATGCGCCAGACCGCCTCTTCGACGCGGTCGAGGTCGCGTTCCTTCTGGGAGATGAACTCCGCGGACGCCTTCTTGTGCGTGAGGTTCTTCTCGATCCGCTTCAACTCGCGATACCAGTGCAAGATGCGCTGTCTCATCCGCCAGTTGTAGAGAAGCGGCACGATGCGGGCGAGCGGGATCACCACGCCGATCATCGGCAGGATCAGGATCGCCGCGCGATCGATAAGCGTGGCGAGCCAGAACGGCAGGATGCGCTGGAAGAAGGTCGGGCCGTTCTTGTAGACGCGCGTGGCGTCGTCGATCATCGGGAATTCGGGATCGTCGGTGAGGCTTTCCGGCCCGAGCGCGAAGAGCTTCGATTCGCCCGACGGCTTGAGCGTGGGCTGGCTCTGCACCTTCAGCACGGCTTGAGCGAGGATCGCGAGCAGCGCCGGATGCAGATCGTCGCTCACGAGCAGCATCGCCTTCGTCGAGACGAGCACGGTGTCGACCGGCGGAATGTTCTGCGCGAAATCGATGACGCCCCTGCGCATCGTAACTTGCGTCAGGTAAGGGTAGCGCTGGATGAGCGCATCCGCCTGCGCCATGCTCATCAGCTTGGTGCCGTCCTGATGCAGCAGACGTTCCACCGTCCTCGCTTCGGGGCCGAGCACCAGAAAGCCTGCATCCGCGTCGCCTTTCACAAAGGTTTCGACATAGTCCGGAAGCTGCGAGGCGATCAGCGTCGAATTGTCGGGTGTAATGCCGTTCGCGTCGAGAAGCCGCTTCGCGAGAACCTCCGTGCCGCTGCCTTTGGGGCCGGTCAGGATGCGCTTGCCCTTGAGGTCCGTGATGTGCGTAAGCGTGGCGTCGCCGCGATAGAAGATCCACACGGGTTCTGTGATAAGCCGCCCCATGGAGAAAAGTGTCGGCGATTCGATGTGGTTCGTGAGGCCGCCCTGCACGATGCCGGCCTGAACGTCGCTTGCCCCATCGTTGAGCAGCCGCAGATTTTCGAGAGATCCCTGCGTCTCGCGCAGTTCGAGCTTGACGCCTTTCTTCTCGATTTCCTGCTTGAGACGGAGCGCGAGTTCGTTATAGGGGCTGCCCTTGCTCGCGGCCGCCAGCACGAACGAGTCGGGCGGCGCGGGCTTGACGTAGCGCAACGTGAACCACACGGCGCCCACCGCCAGCGCCAGAGCCGGAATGAAGACGGCTAGATATTCCCAGGTGAAGAAGCGTCTCATGGTAGCGCTCCGGACGGGTTAGGCCGACCGTTCCGTCTTAGGGGCGCAAAAGGGTTAACGCAATCCTAAATGTCGCAGTCTGTATCCGCGCGCACGCGCTGCTTGCCGAAAAGCAACCTCTGGCGTTCAATCTGATAAAAATGTCAGCGGAGGAACGCATGGCCGATTACGAACCGCGAACCCGGCTTGAAACGCACGAGGTCACGAATATGCCGCCGCCCTTCGGGGGCGTGAACCTCTACGAGACGGATATCGCGCTGAAGGAAGCCGTGCGGCTTCAAGCCGGCGAGTGGGTGGACGGGCCACTATCGGCGCTCGGCGCGGCGGCGGGGACCGACGAAGCGTTGCAGGCTGGAGAGGATGCGAACCGCTTTCCGCCGGAGCTTCGCACCTTCAACCGGTTCGGGGGCCGCATCGACGAAGTGCGTTTCCATCCCGCCTATCACCGATGCATGGCGCTCGCGATGGAGCACCGCATCCATTCCATCGGCTGGCGCGAGAAGCGGCCCGGCGCGCATGTCGCCCACGCGGCGGCTCTTGCCATCGGAAGCCAGGCGGAGGCGGGCACGATGTGCCCCATGAGCATGACATATGCCAGCGTGGCCGCCCTTCGGAAACAGCCGGATGTGGCGGCGGATTGGCTGCCGAAGATCGTCGACGGCCTCTACGATGCGCCGCTGCGCCCCATCGCCGAAAAGCGCGGCGTCACCATCGGCATGTTCATGACCGAGAAGCAGGGCGGCTCGGATGTGCGCTCGAACAGCACGCGCGCGGTGCCCATGGGCGCGGGTGGTCCCGGCGGGGAATATCTGCTGACCGGGCACAAATGGTTTTGCTCCGCGCCGATGTCCGACGCGTTCCTCACGCTCGCCTGGACGGATCGCGGGCTATCCTGCTTTCTCGCTCCACGCATCAAGCCGGACGGCGCGCGCAATCCCATGAACCTGATGCGGCTGAAGGAGAAGCTCGGCAACAGGTCGAACGCGTCGGCCGAATTCGAATACAAGGACACATTCGCCTGGATGATCGGCGAGGATGGGCGCGGCGTCGCCACCATCATGGACATGGTGCACCATACGCGGCTCGACACAACGGCGGGATCGCTCGGCATCATGCGGCGCGCGCTCGCCGAAGCCGCGCATCATGTGCGCCACAGGCGGGCATTTCAGAAGACGCTGATCGATCAGCCCGTGATGCGCGCGGTCCTCGCGGACCTCGCGCTCGACTATGAGGCCGCGGCCTTGTTCGCCATGCGGATCGCCCGCGCCTATGACGGCACCACGCCGGAGGAACGCGGCTTTGCGCGGCTTGGCGTGGCGCTCGGCAAGTTCTACATCGCCAAACGCTCCGCGCCCTTCGTGGCCGAATGCATGGAGTGTCTCGGCGGCGGCGGCTATATCGAGGAGGCGGCCACGGCGCGTTACTATCGCGAGGCGCCGGTGAACGCGATTTGGGAGGGATCGGGCAACGTCATCGCACTCGACATTCTGAGGACGCTTCAGAAGGAGCCGGTTGCGCTCGACGCCCTGCTGGCCGAGCTTGCCGCGGCGCGAGGCCGTCATGCGGCCTACGACGCGGCCTTCGATGCGCTGCATCGGCTGCTCGGGGATGGAGTCGCGGAGGCAGACGCGCGCCACGTCGCCGAGCGCATGGCGCTGGCCCTGCAAGCGGCCCTCCTGCTGCGCCACGGCGAGCCGGATGTGGCTTCCAGCTACTGCAATGCGCGGATGTCAGGGGAAACGCGCGGCGTCAACTACGGCGCGAGCGGCGCGAAGCTGGCCGTGGACACGATCCTCGCGCGGCAATGATTTGTGCTCCGCATGCGTTGGGTCGCTGGCCACGGGGCAATTGACGGCATTGGCGCGAAAGGGCCGCGCGGCGTTCACCGCATCGCGGCGGTTTTCCCCCGAAGCGGCAGTTTGCGAGATGCCGGAGCACCACTTTCTAAAAAGTGCGCCATTCGCGCAACTCGTATTTCCTTATTCGGTCCCTTTGCAACAAAAAAAATGGGAATCCGCCTGCTCTGCACAGGGGTAATTCCTTTTTCATCAGTGCAGCCATGTTCATCTGGCGAAAATCCGTCGGAGGCGTAAGTATTCGCTTGAGCGTTCACGAATGCGTAAGGCTCGGCATCAGGCGAATGCGCGCGGTTGAGCGTTATGGTTTGTATGTCTTGTCGGAGTCCGGCGCGCGCGCATGGCGGCGTCAAATCGAAACCGGGAGAGTGTCATGGCTGAGAAAAATCACGCACCAGGACGGGGGCGCGTCTACAACTCCATCACCGAGACCATCGGCGACACGCCCATCGTCCGCCTCGACAAGCTGGCCAAGGAAAAGGGCGTCAAGGCGAACCTCCTTGCGAAGCTCGAATTCTTCAATCCCATTTCCAGCGTGAAAGACCGCATCGGCGTGTCGCTCATCGACTCGCTTGAGAAGCAGGGCAAGATCGAGCCGGGCAAGAGCACCCTGATCGAGCCGACCTCCGGCAACACCGGCATCGCGCTCGCCTTCGTCGCCGCCGCGCGCGGCTATAAGCTCATTCTCGTCATGCCGGAAACGATGTCCATCGAACGCCGCAAGATCGTGGCTCTGCTCGGCGCGGAACTCGTTCTCACGCCTGGCGCGCAGGGCATGAAGGGAGCGGTCGCGAAAGCCAACGAACTTCTCGCCGAATATCCGGGCGCGGTCATCCCGCAGCAGTTCGAGAACCCGGCCAACCCGGAAATCCATCGCCGGACGACTGCCGAGGAAATCTGGAACGACACCGAACACAAGGTCGACATCATCATTTCGGGCGTTGGCACGGGTGGCACCATCACGGGCGTCGGTCAGGTGTTGAAACCGCGTAAGCCGAGCCTCAAGGTTATCGCGGTCGAACCGGAGGAATCGCCGGTGCTTTCGGGCGGCAACCCGGGCCCGCACAAGATCCAGGGCATCGGGCCGGGCTTCGTGCCGGGCGTGCTCGATCGTGAGGTGATCGACGAGGTCGTGAAGGTCAACAGCCAGACAGCGCTGGAGACGGCGCGTCATGTGGCGCGGCTCGAAGGCATCCCGGTCGGCATTTCCTCGGGCGCGGCCATTGCGGCGGCGATCGAGGTTGGCTCGCGGCCTGAAAATGCGGGCAAGAATATCGTCATCATCGTGCCGAGTTTCGCCGAGCGCTATCTGTCCACGGCGCTGTTCGAGGGGCTTGCGTAAGCTTCCCCGCATCACCCTCCCCGCGCCGCCGCGAGACATCGCGGCGGCGTTCTTTTTGCCGAGCGCGCGGCTTGCGCGCGCCGCGATTGCATGGCATCGAGCCGCGCATGTCCGCTCCATCCGCGCCAACCGTCCACATCCTGAAACTCTGCGTCGGCTGCGACAGCATCGAAGCGCTCGCCGACTGGCAGAAGCAGCGCCTTGCTGCGGGTCACGCGCTCATCCATACGACACGGCAAACGCCGCGCCGCGAAGGTTTCGGCGATGGTTCATCGCTCTATTGGGTGATGGGGGGCTTTGTCCGCGTCCGCCAGCGCATCGTCGCCCTTCACGAGATGCGGGGCGCAGACGGCATCATGCGCTGCGGCCTGGAACTCGGCCCGCAACTGGTGCCGACGGAACCGTTGCCGCGTCGCGCGTTTCAAGGCTGGCGCTATCTTCCCGCCAACGAAGCTCCGCGCGATCTGATCGCGGGATCCACCGCCGAAGAAGGCGCGATGCCGCCCGAGATGCGCGCCGCGCTTGCGGAGCTTGCGCTGATCTGAACGACGCCCCGAAGCCCGCCACAAGCAAGGCTCGCTCAAGCTTCGCCCGGTAGCATGATCCCAGCTGCGCCTCGCTTCGAGGCTACCGCCGGTGATGTGTGTTTGATGATGCGCGCGAAGCGAGAGCATTTTCCGGGCATCGCAGAAACGGCCTTCGGAAATCGCGCGAAAATGCATGAAAGCGTTTCCAAATTATGCTTTGCGAAACGCTGTTGGGACCGATCGATATGAGCCATTGGCCAAGGGCAATTCGTGACCCGAGAGTGGGGTTTGCGGCTCTTCTTATTTCGGGCCTGCTCGCCACTACTGCCGTGACGCCAGTCTCCGCCTGGGAACGCGGGCCGGGACCGGGTGCTGCCTTTGCAACTGGCCTCGCCGCCGGCATTATCGGCATGGGCATCGCGACGGCGGGCCCACCGCCGCCGCCGTGGTATTACGGCTATTACGGTCCCGCCTGCCGTCCCGGTCCCGTTACCTGCCGGGAGTTCGTGCCGCCTTGCTTCCAGAACCGGTTCGGCGACATGATCTGCCCCGCGCCCGAGCAACGCTGTTACAGCCAGCCGGTCTGCTACTAGAATACTCCCGCTCCGCTCGCTAAGCGCCCGCTGGCCGCTCATGCCAAAGGGCGCGGACCGCGATTGCGGCGACCAGCGCGCGGCATGCAAACGCTGCCAGACGCGTCTCTCCGCACGCTCCCCGCCGCCCGGCACCGGATCGTCTGCGCCCTCTCGACCATGGCTAACAGGTCGTTTACTGAACGAGGCATTCATGCGCCGTTCAGGTGGAAAAGTGCAATGTCGCGGTTATCCGATCCCTGACGGTTAACCATCACGAACCTTTCCTCGGCCCACTTCGGGAGGTATGCAGTTCAGGGGCTGCATACCTCTCTTTCTTTTTACCTGAAGCTCGTCCGCTGGCGCTTGTGAACCTTCTCTTGCGAACCTAGTTTTTGAGCAAGATCAAAAGCTGGTTAGAAAAAGGAGATGCCCGTGGCATTCGAACTTCCTCCCCTCCCCTACGCCTACGACGCCTTGCAGCCCTACATGTCGGCGGAGACGCTGCAATTCCACCACGACAAGCATCATCAGGCTTACGTTGACACCGGCAACACGCTGCTCAAGGGGTCCGGCCTCGAAGACAAGAGCCTTGAGGACATCGTCAAGGCGGCCTATGGCAAGAATCAGCCGCTGTTCAACAACGCCGGCCAGCACTACAACCACCTGCATTTCTGGAAATGGCTGAAGCCGAACGGCGGCGGCAAGTCGCTGCCCGGCAAGCTCGCCGCGAAGATCGACAGCGATCTCGGCGGCTACGACAAGTTCCGCGAGGCGTTCATCGAGGCGGGCAAGACACAGTTCGGCTCCGGCTGGGCATGGCTGACCCTCAAGGACGGCAAGCTCGAAGTCACGAAGACGCCGAACGGCGAAAATCCGCTCGTCCATGGCGGCGTGCCGCTGCTGGGCGTGGATGTGTGGGAGCACTCCTACTACATCGACTATCGCAACGCGCGGCCGAAATATCTCGAAGCGTTCGTCGACAACCTCATCAACTGGGAATACGTCGAGGAACTGTTCGAGAAGGCGCACGGCTGACGCAGTCGCCACCGAATGCAGGCAAGTGGCCGGGATGTCCCCGGCCATTTTTTTCGGCTGGCTTGCTCGGATGCGGCGCGCAGAGGCGGTCAGGCGTCGGCGAAGGTGGAGAGCGTTTCCACGTCGCCGCTCCACGTGTAAGCGGCAATGAGCGGCTCGTCCGCGGTTTCCATCACATGCACGATGTTGGACGGATGAACGATGAAGGAGCCGGGCACGCGCTCCTGCGTCACGCCCGCCGCCGTCCATCGCGCCGTGCCGCTCAGCACGTAATAGGTTTCGACGGCCGGGTGGCGGTGTTCCGGATAACGGACGCGCGGCCCGATGGCAGTGATGCCGAGGCACACGTTTCTGCTTCCGAACGGCGCGATTGGCCCGACCAGTTCAGCCCACGCCATGCTGTTTTCAAGCCCGGGCAGATCGGCGCGCGGCTCGTAACTGTAGCGCCACGGAAGGGCGGGGAACAGCGGGCGGAACGCCGCCAGCACATCCGCGACCGTCCCGTTCCGCGAGGCGAGGTGGCCGGAGAGCGAGCGCGTCACGCCGTGGCCGCTCGGCTTCAGATGGTCGAGGTCGGGCCTTGCAAAGTCCACCTCGTCGAGAAGCGCAAGAACGGTTGAAAGCTCGTCCGCGACCTCGCCAGCATGGGTCTGGCGAAGCCGCGCGTAATGCGAGCGCAACAGCTCGATGGCGGCGAGGACGCCCTGGAGCGTCTTTGGTGCAACAGCATCGGTCATGACGTCATCCGACCCACGAGCGCAGCGCCGCGAAGGTGTGCCCGATCGCCTCGCCGCGCTTCCATGCCTCGTAAGCGTCAGCAGGCGCGAGCCGATCGGAAGCGATGCTGTCTTCGATTTCGAGCGCCCGAGCGCCGGAACTCTCGAGACCGACGCCGTCGAACGCATCGGCGAGGCGTGCCGCAAGGTAGAAATGGAACGGTCCATAGCCATCGCGCTGGCGCTCTGCATGCCCGCGAATGATCTCCTCCGGCATCGCCTGAATCTTCCAGCCGTAGGTGTAGATTTCGGACTTGAGCCCCGCGAGCGTCGCCATCTCCTGAAACAGCGACAACGGCACGCGCCCGCCGAGCATCGACAGCACAGCTCCCCCCGGCTTCAGGAAATCCGGCGCCTGTTGCAAGGCCAGATAATGGAGAGCGAGGAAGTTCTTTTGCAGAATGTCCGGCACCGGCTCCGCTCGCGGCGAGAAATGGCCGGAACTCGTGCGCTCGGCCGCGATGCGCTCCGCGTCGTCGATCTGAATGTTCGGCAGGTTCTCGTAAATGAGATCGTAGCGCGGCGACACCGGACGAAGCGGCGACAGCAGATCGCCCGCGCCCGCGTCGAACGCGACGCCGAACGGATCGCGCAGATTGCGGGTGATGTTGGTCAGGGCCGACGACACCACTTCCTCATGCACGTCGGTGATGCCGATCCGCGTCGCGCCGAGCGTTTCGATAGCGGCGAGCGCGTCGAGACCAACGCCCGTGCCGATGGACGCGAACGCCTGTTGCACGCCCTGGCGCTGGCGGATCAGCTTGAACGCGGGCACGGCGACGCTTGCCACCCAGTCGGCGGCAAGCTCGTCGGGCAGCGGTACGAAGCTGCGGTCGGTATAGGTGATGGCAAGCCGGCTGGCGACGCGTTCGGGCTTGCCCGCCAGGCCGAGATAGCGCGCCGCGTCGACCTCAATCGTCGGATGACCGGCGCGCGCATCGGTTTCGGATGTCAGGGGCATGGAAACTCTCCGCTGCGGCCGCTACTGAAGCGCCTGTTCAAAATCCTCGACGATATCTTTCGTGTCCTCGATGCCGACGGACACGCGGATCATGTCGGGCGTAATGCCGGACGCGCGTTGCTGTTCTTCCGTGAGCTGGGCGTGTGTGCTTGAAGCCGGATGCAGCACGGAGGTGCGCGCGTCGCCGACATGCACGACGAGCGCCGCCACCTTCAGCTTTTTGACGAAACGGTCGATGGCTTCGATGCCGCCGGAAAGGCCGAAGGTGATCACGCCGCTGCCGGCGTCTTTCAGAAAATATTTTGCGATGCGCTCACGTCCGACCGGATTCAAGCCGGGATAATCGACGAACGTCACGCGCGGATGATCTTTCAGGAACGTCGCAAGCGCCAGCGCGTTCTCGCTGTGCGCGCGCATGCGAAGGTGCAGCGTCTCAAGCCCGAGCGAGAACAGGAATGCGTTTTGCGGACCAAGGCACGCGCCGAAGTCTCGCAGGAACTGTGCGCGGGCCTTCGCGAGATACGGCGATTTCGGAAACTTCTCGATATACCGCGCGCCGTAATAAGTCGGGTCCGGCTCTGTGATGTCGGGGAACTTGCCGTTCGTCCAGTCGTAATTGCCGCCGTCGATCACGATGCCGCCGATGCTGGTCGCGTGACCGTCGATATACTTGCTGGCGGAGTGCGTGACGATGTTCGCCCCGTGCAGGAACGGATTACAGAGCACAGGCGTGGCGAGGGTGTTGTCCACGATGAAAGGCACGTCGAAGCGACGCGCGAGGCTTGCGAGCTTGTCGAAATCGAGGATGTTCAGGCCGGGATTGCCGATGGTTTCGCCGAACAGAACCTTGGTGTTCGGGCGAAACAGCGCCGCGATTTCTTCCTCGGATTGCTCCGGCTCGAAGAACGAGGTCTCGATGCCGTATTTCTTCAGCGTATTGTTGAAGAGCGAGAACGAGCCGCCATAAAGCGCCGTCGACGAAACCGCGTGATCGCCTTCCTTCAGGATATTGGTCAGGGCAAGCACGTTTGCGGCCTGGCCCGATGCCGTCGCGACGGCGGCGGCGCCGCCTTCAAGAATGCGCACCTTCTCCTCGAAGGCGGTCACGGTCGGATTGCCGGTGCGGCTGTATTTGTAGCCGAACTCCTGAAGCGTCATCACGCGATTCACCTGCGCGATGTCGTCATATTTGTAGGTCGTGCTCTGCACGATGGGAGCGATGCGAGGCTCGCCCACCTTGGGCGCATACCCCGCCTGAATACAGAGCGTACCTTTTCCGTAAGTCGTCATGGCTTTCCAGTATCCTCAACGGAGGAAAGCTGCGCGGAAAGCCCGCGCAGCAAATCCATTCTCGGCGCTTGCCATTTGGGTGCGGCAATTAGAAGAAAGTTCTAACCGAGTTGAGGACACAAGTGCAGGAAAATTTGCATCCGATCCCGCGCGCTGGCGGCGGCGAAATCGGATGCAAACGTCAAAGCTGCATGGGAACCAATGCGTTACTGGCAGTCTTGGGCGCATACGGGGTTCAAGACATGCCGTCACCGAACCGAACGTATGCGCCTGGGTTTTAGTAAGCGACGGAGACGCGCACGCCACCGTAGATCGCGTCATCGCCGCCCTTTTCGATACCACCGACGTTCCACATGTACTGGAGGTCAGGCTGGATGGTCAGGCCGGGCACGATCTGCGCCTTGTAGAAAAGTTCGACGACAGACTCGTACTTCGAATTCGCAAAATCATCGCTATACTTGATCGCGTCGTCAGACACGCTCGCATAGGCGAAGCCAGCCCCGAAGCTGTCGTCCGGACGGCTCGGGATGAAGCCGGAGAAGACAACGCCGCCGTCGAAGTAGAAGTCCACCGCGTTACGATCCGAGGGCGTGCCGGCGACGCGGGCAAACACGTTGATGCCCTTCTTCGGGTCGTCAGGCAGCGCGTAGATCTGCTGGTCGATCGAGGCGTAGAAGCCGTAGTTCGAGTCGAACAGACCCGTCTTGTAAACCTCGAAGAAGCTCTTGTCCTCGGTGTGCTGCCACGAACCGAGCTTGATCGTGCCGGGCAGGCTCGTTATGCCGGACGGAGCAGGAGCGAAGTCCTTGTAGCCCTTGTAACCGCCGTCCTTCAGGCCGCCTTCCGCCTTGGCGGGCTGATTGTACTTGTATTGCAGTTCCTGGATCAGGAACGGATCGTCATTCGTACGGAACGCCGTACCATTCTCGTTGGTGTCGCCAGCGGGATTAGTCGGGCTACCGTTGTAGATCGCCGCGAGGAAGGTCAGATTATCGGTGAGGTCGACCTTGACGCGGGCACCCGGCGTGGCCAGCGGATAGGCGTTCGCATATCCGACGTCCGCCGCCCAGATGCCCGCCCAGCCGAAAGTCGAGTTGATGAAGTTGCCGCCGGTTTCGCTGGTGAAGAACTCGCTGTCGACTGCGAGCTGACCGGCGCGGATCGAAACGCGCTCGCCGAACTTCTGTTCGAGGTAGAGTTCGAAAAGGTACGTGCTCGGATCGGCTTCGATGGAACTGATCGCCATGATCGGCTCGCCGAGATGGCCGCCGAGACCGCGCCCATGGAGCTGGTAGCCATTGGCGTGGAAGGTCAATCCCTTGAGGCCCCAAAGCTTTTCGAGGTCTGCGTCGACGAGGAGTTCGAGGCGTCCCTGATAGGTCGAACCGTCCTTCGCGCCGCCCGAGCTGGAGAATGTCTCGCCGATGTAGTTGATGCCGTAGGTGATGCCTCTTTCTGCGAGCGCGGCGCGAGCGCTGGCATCGGGTCCGCCGTTCAGGCTGGTTGCGATGGAGGCCTCTGGAAGGCCGTCCTTCTCGTCCGCCAGCGCGGCGGTCGCGCCAAAGCCAAGCGCAAAGATTGCAGCGGCGCTGCACGCCGTGCCCATCGTCTTCATTGTCATGTGTGTGCCCCCCAAAGGTCACCTTCGCCCAATTCGAAGCCTAGCCCGGCCCCTTCTTCAACAGTTCTACTCACGGCCGCCGATCGCAACCGCCCCACCAACAAGCACCATCCGATGCCTATGAAAACGAACGGCGGGAGCTATGCAGCCAAAAATCGTAGCACCATAAAGATTCAGATATCGATGCTTCGGATGCGGGTCAATCGACTAGACTTGCAAT
>NZ_JASGFR010000035.1:0-35077 GCF_047605405.1 Rhodomicrobium sp.
CTTCGTCGCGGCGGAAATCCTCGATCACCTCGTTGAACGCGCGATAGAAATTCATCTCGGTCTGAAGGTGGAGGAACACCGCGCCGAGCCCGATCGCGGCGCGGTCCATGAACACGAACTCGCGCGGCACCTTCACCGGCCCCTTCTCGCGAAGCCCCTGATGCACGCGGAACACCTCGCGGCGGCCATATTCGTTCGGCGCGACGCCCTCCGCCACCGAGCGCACGCGGTCGTCGAGCAGCGGCCCGTAGATGAAGCCCGCCCAGATGTTGAGGATGTCGATCAGTTCGTTCGACAACCCCTTGAAGCCCCACGTCTCGTAAGCGTGCACGATCAGCGCGCGGTCGTTCGTGCGCAGCCCGTTGTAAAGGTCGATCACGCCGCCGACGAATTTCGGCTTGAAGGTGCGGATGCAGCCATAGTCGAGCAGGTTGATGCCCGCCGCGCGGCCGTCGCCATCCTCGAAAATCGTGTAGTTGCCGAGATGCGGGTCGCCGTGGATCACCGCGAAATGGCTGAACGGATACCACCACGCGCGGAAAAGCGCGCGCGCGATGGTGTTGCGTTCTTCGAGCGGGCGCGTCTTGTAGTCGAGGAGCTTGCGGCCGTCGAGCCACGTCATGGTAAGAAGCCGCTTCGTCGAGAGGTCCGGTAGAAGCTCAGGCACGCGGATGCGCTCGTCGCCCGCGAACATATGCGCGTAGAGCGCCATGTGCCGCGCTTCGAGCGTGTAGTCGAGTTCCTCGCGGAGCCGCTCGCCGATCTCTCCCACCATTTCGGTCGGGTCGATGGCCGCGTCCATGCGCTTGTAAAGCCCCATCACGATCTGAAGCTGGTTCAGGTCGGCTTCGACGGCGGATTGCATCTCGGGATACTGAAGCTTCACCGCGAGCGGGCGGCCGTCGAGCGCGCGCGCCTTGTGCACTTGCCCGAGCGAGGCGGCGGCGGCGGCCTCGTGGCCGAATTCGGCGAATTTCGCCTGCCAGTCGGGGCCGAGTTCCGCGCTCATGCGGCGGCGGACGAACGGCCAGCCCATCGGCGGTGCCTGGTTCTGAAGCTGCGCGAGTTCGGCGGCGTATTCCGGCGGGATCGCGTCGGGCACGGTGGAAAGCAGCTGCGCCACCTTCATCAGCGGCCCCTTCAGGCCGCCGAGCGCCGCCGCGAGCGATTGCGCGTTCTTCTGCCGGTCCGCGCCGCCTGTGAGATACGCCGCGCCGAGCCTTGCCGCCACGCCGCCGACATTGGCGCCCACGCGCGCGTAACGCTGCACGCGCTGCGTGAGCCGGTTGCCCTCGCGGTCGTCGCCGCCCGGCAGCGTCGTGTCGAGCTTCGGCAGCGTCGCCGCCTCTTTCGATGTCTCGGGCTTGTCCTGCATCGCCTACCCTCATGGATTCTTAAGAGGCAGATAAGGCTGGGAGCCCGAAAAGCCAATGGCGAAAGCGGCCCTGCGTGAGGCGCGGGATCGTCAAACCGATGCGGGCCGCCCTTCCGATGAAAGGGCCGCGACATGTTTCGCGAGCCGCCGGGCCACCCCTTGACTAAATCCGCTCTGCCGCCGCTCCATCACCGAATAGGCGATATCAGGCAACTTCGGCAAACGGCCGTCCGGCAGGGGTGGCAGTTTCAGCCCCACTTCGGTTCGGCAAGTGAGGCCTAGTCCTGCCTGAACCGCCGCGCGAACCCCGTCGAGGCTCGGCGTTGTCAGCGCCATGCGCCACGGCCTCCCCGCAAAGTCGAGAGCATCCTGCGCTGCCTTCAGGAACGGGCAAGGCGGAGTAATCCCGACAAGCGTCACCACATCGTCACGCAACAATCCGGGGTCGCCGAACCAGCGCATCGCAAGCCTTTGGGTGGCGCCACCGCCTACAGGCTCGCCTGCACAAAGCGCCGTGTCGATCCGATCTTCGCTCATAGCTTGCAAAAGTTGGGTCGTGCTGCCGATCACGATCGTGATCGCGCCCGTCAAGCCTTCCTCGTGCAGTTCCGACAGCGTAGGCCTCAACACACTATCCACGAAATCCTGCACGATCCCGATCCTGATGGGAGGGGCCGCCGCCTGTCCGAGATCGGCGCGCGCCGCGTCGATCCTGCCGAGGATGGCGCGAGCATGAGGCAACAACAGCGTCCCCGCGTCGTTGAGTTTCAGCGCGCGCCCGTCGCGGTCGAATAAGGCGCGCCCAACGATGTCCTCAAGGCGCGCCATCTGAAGGCTGAGGGCGGATTCGCTGCGCCCGATGCGCGTCGAAGCACCCGCCAGCGACCCGCATTCGATTACGGCGACGAAGCTTCGCAGCAGGGGCGAGGGAAGATCTGGAATCATGAGGAAACCTCAAGTCAGAGCGCTTAATATCTCCATTATAGTTTAAAAATAATCGAGCGAAGCTAAGGCATCGAAACGAGAGGAGCGAAACGATGCCATTTGCGAGACTGACGATAACCCCAACGCCGTTGCAGGAGAACGCTCAGGCCCTTGCCGCCGAGTTGACCGACCTCATCGCCCACGACCTCGGCAAGCATCGCGATCTTACGTCGGTGCTTGTCGAAACGACCGGTTCGCAGGTTTGGACAATCGGTGCAAGTGAGCGCGCGTCCGCCGCTCATCTGGAAGTCTACGTAACCGCGGGGACCAATTCAGAAGACGAGAAGCGAACATTCATCGCCAATGCCATGGCGCTCCTTCGGCGCGCGTATCCGAATCTTGGAGCGGCGACATATGTTGTCGTGAAGCAACTGCCCGCCACCGACTGGGGCTATGATGGTCGGACGCAGGCGGACCGGGCAAAGGAACGGCCGATGCGCCTCAGGTAAACGAAGCGCGATCAATGCCACTGCCTTACCCCAGGAGCATGGGCAGCATTCACGCTGCCCATGCCTACTAAGAAACTGCCCCCTGATCCTCCAGCGTCTCAAGCTCGGAGATCATGTCCTCGATCACCGACAGGCCCATCGACCAGAAGCCGGGGTCCGTCGCGTCGAGACCGAACGGCGCGAGAAGCTCGGTATGGTGCTTCGTGCCGCCCGCGCGCAGCATGTCGAGGTAGCGGCCCTCGAAGCCTTCCGGCGCGCGCTCGTAGGCCGCGTAAAGCGAGTTCACGAGGCAATCGCCGAACGCGTAGGCGTAGACGTAGAACGGCGAATGCACGAAGTGCGAAACGTAAGTCCAATAGGTGTCGTAGCCTTCGTTCATCAGGATCGCAGGCCCAAGGCTCTCGCTCTGTACCTGAAGCCAGAACGCACCGAGCTGATCGGACGTCAGTTCGCCCTGCCGCCGCGCCTCATGCACGAGCCGCTCGAACTGGTAGAACGCGATCTGGCGCACGACGGTGTTGATCTTGTCCTCCACCTTCTGGGCGAGGAGCGCGCGCTTCTCGCGCGGGTTCTCCGTCTGGTTCAGGAGCGCCTTGAAGGTCAGCATCTCGCCGAACACGCTGGCCGTCTCCGCGAGCGTCAGCGGCGTGTAGGCCATGAGCGCGCCTTGCGCATTCGCCAGCACCTGATGCACGCCATGGCCAAGCTCATGCGCGAGCGTCATCACATCGCGCGGTTTGCCGAGGTAATTCATCATGATGTAGGGATGCGCCGAAGGCACCGTCGGATGCGAGAACGCGCCGGGGGACTTCCCGTCGCGCACCGGCGCATCGATCCAGTTCTTCCTGAAGAAGCCGTCCGCCACCTCGGCCATCTTCGGCGAGAAGCGGCGATAGGCGGCGATCACGGTCGAATGCGCGTCTTTCCAGGCGATGACCGGTTCCGGGTCGCGGCTGATGGGGGCGTTGCGGTCCCAGTAATTCAGCGTATCCACGCCGAGCCACTTCGCCTTGAGCGCATAATAGCGGTGCGACAGGCGCGGATAGCTCGCGCGCACGGCCGCGACGAGCGCGTCAACCACTTCCGGCTCGACGCGGTTCGCGAGATGGCGCGAGGAGGCGACATCCGGGAAGCCACGCCAGCGGTCGGAGATTTCCTTGTCCTTCGCGAGCGTGTTCATGACGAGCGTGAACAGCCGCACGTTCTCCTTCAGCACCTTGCCGATCGACTGCGCTGCGGCAGCGCGGCGCTCGGGGTTGGCGTCCGAGAGAAGGTTCAGCGCGGGTTCGAGCGTCAGCGTCTCGCCGTCCACGTCGAAGCGGAGCGCGGTCAGCGTCTCGTTGAAAAGGCGGCTCCAGGCGGCGGGGCCGGTCATCGCCTTTTCGTGGAACAGCCGCTCGATATCGTCGGCGAGCTGATAGGGACGCTCCTTGCGCAGGTCGGTGAGCCACGGGCGATAATGGCCGAGCTTTTCGTTTGCGAGCGCCTCGTCGATCACCCCGTCGTCGATGCGGTTCAACTCCAGTTCGAAGAACAGAAGCTCCGTGCCGATCACCGTGAGCTTGTCGCGCACATCGCCGAAAAGCTTGGCGCGTGTGGCATCGCCCGTGTCGGTGACGTAATTCAGGTAGGAATAGGAGCCGATGCGGCCCATGAGGTCGGAGAGGCTTTCATAAGCGGCGAGCGCGCCCGCGAGGGCCGCCGGGTCGCGCTGTGCGAGATCGGCGAGTTTGCCTGCGTAGGCCGCCTTGAATTCTCCGGCGCGGGTCTTGGCGGTCTCGATGTCCGATGCCAGCTTCGCCTCATCCGGATAGAGATCGCCGAGGTTCCAGCCGGGGATTTCCTCGGCCTTCTGCGGCGCGACTTCGAGAAATCCGCGATCTGCCTCCAGAGCGCCCACCGGTTGCGTTTCCATCGCCCGCAAAGTCGAAAACATGCGCCGTCCTTTCGTGACCCTTTCCCTTTCCATTTGGCCATTTGAGCGGACGGGTCAACCGTCATCGGCGCTTTCGTCACCGGAAAGAGAGCGTCGCGCCTCCCGCGCCCGGATCGCCTTAAGGGTTTGTTCAGGTTTCCGGTGTGCTAACCGCAAGGGCGTGTTGTTCGGCTTCTTTTCCACATATGTGGAAATTCCTCGCGACACCAATCATTTAGCTTGAGCGATGCGCAAATGTCATAACGAGTTCGCGCCGCGCCTTCTTTTTCTCTCATTTCATTCGTAACGCTTTGTTTACCAAATGGGGCTTATCTACTAAGGCGTGTGCTTTTGCTGACATCAACCCGGCGGCACCGCAGTCGAGTAGAGAACACCAGCGCTCATGGGCGCGAAACAGGGGTTCAACTGGTGAAAGTTGTTGCGTTTGGCGGCGTACGCAGCCTGTTGACGGCTGCGATGGTTTCGTTATGCGTTGCGTTCAGCTTCCTTGCGACGGGAGTTTCTTCCGCCGAGGAACGCACGATCTCGATGTACAACATCCATACGAAGGACACGATCAAGATCACCTTCAAGAAGGATGGGCGCTACATCCCTGAAGCTCTCGACAAGCTCAACTACTTCATGCGCGACTGGCGCCGGAACATGACCATCAAGATGGATCCGCGCCTGATCGATCTCATGTGGGAGTTGCATAACGAACTCGGCTCGAAAGAACCGATCCACCTCATTTGCGGCTATCGCTCATCCGGCACGAACGAGCTTCTGCGCCAGACGCGCGGCGGACAGGCACGCAACAGCCGCCATATCACCGGGCAAGCCGCCGACCTCATGTTCCCCGACGTGCCGCTGAAACAGCTTCGCTATTCGGCGCTGGTGAAGGAGCGCGGCGGCGTCGGATACTACCCCGAATCCGGCCTTCCCTTCGTGCATGTCGACACCGGCAATGTCCGCCACTGGCCGCGCATCACGCGCCCGGAACTCGCGGTGATCTTTCCGGGCGGCCGCTCTCAGCATGTCCCCGCCGACGGGCGTCCGCTGACGCCGCAGGATTCGCGTTTCTATCTCGCGCAATGGAAGGAAAGCGGCAAGGAACTGCCCTGGGTCATCACGCATAAGCGCGCGTCCGGCACCATGCTCGCGAGCCTCGTGCCCACCGATGCGCCGCTGCTTCGCCGCGCAAGTCTTTCGGTGCCTGAAGCAGCCCCGGCCGCTCCTGCGAAGGCGGAGAAGGCCGCGCCGAAAGACGCCGAGCGTCTGCATCCATCGATCATGCGCCTTCCGCAAACGCTCGCGAAGCCTGACAGCCTCGCCCGCGATCCCGAGGAACTGCCGGAGATCGCCGAGGAAGGCGAGGAGCAGGAAGACGACATCGTCTTCGAGCCGCTTCCCTCCGACACTCTTCTGTCCGATAAGTCGCTCGCCTACGACATTCTGAAGGGCGAGACCGCGCAGCCGCCCGTCTTCCAGAACGTGAAGCTTCTCATGACATCGCCGTCTGCGATCACGGGCGAAGATTTCGAGCACGGTCTTCAGATCGAGGCGCTTTACGAAGCACATGTATTCAAGGGCCCCGCGATTCAGGTCGCGCTGCGCAGGAGCGCGGCGAGGCTAGCCGCCGCCAATGCGGGCGTTTCCCAAGCGAGATAAGTACTCGCAGGAAACGCATTGCGGGCGGGGCCGGCTGGAGCAGCTCCGAGAAAAGCGCGAACCGGCTTTCCGTCCGGCATCGAGCTGCAACAGCGCGTCTGTGGCCTCCTTTTAACCGGATGCGTTCCAGCGCCGAATCTTCATCGTGCCCGCGCCGGATTTCCGACGACGGTAGCCCCCTCCGCCACATCGCGTGTGACGACGCTGCCCGCCCCGATCACCGCACCGTCGCCGATGGTAACGCCCGGCAGGACGATCGCGCCCCCTCCGATCCACACATCGCGACCGATCCGCACGGGAAGGCCGCGTTCCAGTCCGCTCGCGCGCGTTGCGGCATCGCGGGGATGGTCGGCGGCGAGAAGCTGAACGTTAGGCCCGATGAGCGTGCGCTCGCCGATCGAGACGCGCGCCACGTCGAGGATGACGCAATTGAAGTTCAAGAACGCCCCCGCACCGAGGCTGATGTTCGTGCCGTAATCGCAGAAGAACGGCGGCCGAATGAACGCGCCTTCGCCGACGAAGGAAAACCTCTCGGCGAGCATTGCATGAAGCTCGGCGGAGCTTGCCGCCATGGCCGCGTTATAGCGTTGCATCCATTGCGCCGCAGCTCGCCGTTCGGCGTCGAGTTCAGAATCTGTGGGGTCATAGAGTTCACCCGCGAGCATCTTTTCCTTCTCGGTCGGCATCAACTTCCCTCTGTCGTAATGCTTTTTGCTGCGCCGTACGGATTTCGGACAGCGTTCGGCCGGGGCTGATCGCGTCGGGATCGATGCGCAATTCGAGGATCGAGGGCAGGCCCGACGCGCGCGCCGTCTCGAAGGCGGCGGGAAAATCTTCCGTGCGCTCGACCACCGCGCCATGACCGCCGAACGCGCGCGCATAAGCGGCAAAGTCGGGATTCCTGAGCGACGTTCCAGACACGCGTCCCGGATAATGCCGCTCCTGATGCATGCGGATGGTCCCATACATGCCGTTGTTCACGACGATGACGATCACGGCCGCGCCATATTGCACGGCGGTGGCGAACTCCTGCCCCGTCATGAGGAAATCGCCGTCGCCCGCAAACGTGACGACCGTGCGGCCCGGATGCACGAGCTTCGCCGCGACGCCCGCGGGCACGCCGTAGCCCATAGAGCCGGAAGTCGGGGCGAGGCCGGTGCCGCACTCGCGGTAAGTATAGAAGCGATGCACCCAGGCGGCAAAGTTGCCCGCGCCGTTCGCGATGACCGCGTTTCCCGGAAGCGTCTCGCGCAAATAGGCCACCACTTCGGCCAGATGGAGGGCGCCCGGCGTCTTCTCCGGCGCGACCCAAGCTTCGTAATCCGCGCGCGCGGCCTCGCGCCACGCGGTCCATGCAGAGCCGTCGAGCGGCTTCATGTCTTCCAGTGCATCCGCGAAAGCATGGGGTCCGGCGTTGATGGCGAGGTCGGCCTGATAGACGCGGCCCAGTTCCTCCGCGCCCGCGTGGATATGGATGAAAGGCTGCTTCGGTTTCGGGATGTCGAACAGCGTGTAGCCTTGGCTCGGCATTTCGCCGAGGCGCGGGCCGAACGCGATGATGAGGTCGCTGTCGGCGATGCGCCGTTTCAGGGCCGGGTTGAGCGAGATGCCGAGATCCCCCACGTAACACGGGCTCGTGTTGTCGAGATAGCTCTGGCGGCGCAGCGATGAGGCCACGGGAAGCCCCGTGCTTTCCGCGAACGCCTTCACCTTGAGCGCGACATCCTTGTCCCATCCTCCGCCGCCGACGATCATCAGCGGGCGCTCACAGGCAGCGAGCCGCTTGCGAAACTCCGTCATTTGCGCGGGGCCCGGCGATGCCTCCACGCGGCTGTAGGGCACGGCGTCGGCCACGGAGGCCCGCTCACGCAGCACATCCTCGGGCACGGCCAGCACGACCGGCCCCGGGCGCCCGCTTGTCGCGGTGGCGAACGCGCGCGCCACATATTCCGGGATGCGAGCCGCCTCCTCGATCTCCGCCACCCACTTCGATACCTCGCCGAACATGCGGCGGTAATCGATCTCCTGAAAAGCCTCGCGGTCGCGCATGGAACGGCCGACCTGCCCTACGATCAGGATCATTGGCGTCGAATCCTGCCGCGCCACGTGAAGCCCGGCACTCGCGTTCGTTGCGCCCGGCCCGCGTGTGACCATGCAGATGCCCGGCTCGCCCGTTAGCTTGCCATAGGCTTCGGCCATCATCGCCGCGCCGCCTTCCTGCCGACACACGATATACGGCATGTCGCGCTCGTGATCGTAAAGCGCGTCCAGCACCGCGAGATAGCTTTCACCGGGCACACCGAAAATCATCCGCGCGCCGTGCAGGCGAAGCTGATCCGCCAGAATTTGTCCGCCGCTCCTCGATGTTTGCGACACGCAACCTCCGATTTCTCGCCGTTGTGTCGTATATTTCGGAGAGTATCGCGCGTTTGCAACATGGCGCCGCTAATGTGGCTAACCGCCTGGAGGCGCGCCGATCGGATATGCATAGAATGTCGATCAAATCAGATGGTATTAAAAGGGGCGATGGTTCCGCCGCCTTCCGGCCCCCGGCTGGAGCCTCAGCCGTCCTTATTCCTTGCCGTCGGGCGTTAAGCGCGGGTAACAAGGCAATTAACAGAATCTAAACCACGAACCGGCTAGGTTGCGCACTTGCCTTAAGCGCGCCTTCGCCAACAGGAGGCATCCATGAAATTCTTCGTCGATACGGCCGATGTAGCCGAAATCCGCGATCTCGCCGAAAAGGGACTGCTCGACGGCGTGACGACGAACCCGTCGCTCATCGCCAAGACGGGCCGCAACTTCCTTGAAACGATCCGCGAAATTTGCGCCATCGTGTCCGGTCCCGTCAGCGCGGAAGTTTCGTCCACCGATGCCGAGACGATGATCGCCGAAGGCCGCAAGCTCGCGCGCATCGCTGAAAATGTCACCGTGAAGGTGCCGCTCACCTGGGACGGCCTCAAGGCGTGCCGCACGCTCGCGAATGAAGGCACGATGGTGAACGTGACGCTGTGCTTCTCGGCCAATCAGGCGCTGCTCGCCGCGAAAGCGGGTGCGAGCTTTGTGTCGCCGTTCGTCGGACGCCTCGACGACATCGGTGAAGACGGCATGGGCCTGATCCGCGACATCCGCCAGATCTACGACAACTACCCGGATTTCGGCACGGAAATCCTTGCCGCGTCGCTTCGCAGTCCGCGCCACGTGACGGACGCGGCGCTTGCGGGCGCGGACGTTTCCACCATTCCGCCCTCGATCATGAAACAGCTCGTCAATCATCCGCTCACCGAGAAGGGTCTGGCGACCTTCGTCTCCGACTGGGCGAAAACGGGCCAGACGATCCTCAACGATGACGACCTGCGGACCGTCTGAGGCGTGTTACGAGGAGCGCTCCGCGCTTCAGCCCTCTCCCGCCGAGGGAGAGGGCGTTTTCGTGCCCGACGATCAGCACCGCGATGACGATTTCGGCCCCGAAACATTCGCGGCGCCCGATGTCCGAGACGCGGTGGCCGGATGGCTCTCATATCTTCGCGATGCGCGCCGTTATGCCGACAACACGCTCGAAGCCTACGAGCGAGACGCGCGACAATTCCTCGCCCATCTCGCCGGGAAGGACGCGAGACCGGTCACGCTCGCGCGGCTGAACGCGCTGACGCCTCACGACTTCCGCGGCTTCCTCGCCGACCGGCGCGACGACGGCGCGCAGAGCCGCTCGCTCTCGCGCACGCTTTCGGCGCTGCGCTCGTTCTTCCGCCTGCTCGAACGCACCGGAGCGCTGCAAAACCGCGCCATCCTCGCCGTCGCCCTGCCGAAGCTGCCGCCGCGCCTGCCGAAGCCCGTCACAGAGGCGAAGGCGAAGGAGGTTGTCGACGAAGCGGCCCTCGACGGTGAGCTTTCCGCGCATCCCTGGACGGGCGCGCGCAATCAGGCGGTGCTTCTTCTCCTGTACGGCTCGGGCCTTCGCATTTCCGAGGCGCTCGCCCTCAACCGCAAGGATGCGCCGCTTGGACCGCGCGACGTCCTTCGCATCAAGGGCAAGGGCGGACGCGAACGCCTCGCGCCGGTGCTTCCCGTCGCGCAGACCGCCATCGCCGACTATATCGAGCAGTGCCCGCATAATCTGGAGCCGCAAGGGCCGCTGTTCGTCGGCGTGAAGGGCGGGCGGCTCAATCCGCGCATCGTGCAGCTTCTGCTCGCGCGATTGCGCACAAACCTCGCCCTGCCCGCGACCGCGACCCCGCACGCGCTGCGGCATTCCTTCGCAACGCACCTCCTGAGCCGCGGCGCGGACCTGCGCGTGATCCAGGAATTGTTGGGGCATTCCAGCCTTTCGACTACCCAGGGTTACACGGCTGTTGACCGCGACCGCCTCTTTCAGGCTTACTCCAAGGCGCACCCGCGGGCCTAAGTTGTGTACACTTGGCTCGCGCGAACCTTAACGACACGTCTCGGCTGATCGAATCGCGTATGCGCGCCGGAGGTGTCTCGTAAAGAGAGGGCGCGATGGGCATCATACTGACGGTCGCCAACCGCAAGGGCGGCGTGGGCAAGTCGACGATCACAACCATGCTCGCGCACGGCTTCGCCGCGACGGGCGAGCAGCGCGTGCTGGTGGTGGATCTCGACACGCAGTGCAATTCTTCGATCATCCTGACCGGCGGCGAGAAATGGGATTGGGCCCGGCGCGACCGTAAGACCATCGCCGATTTCGTCAACGAGCGCTACGACAGGCCGCGTCTTGTGCCGGACGAGTTCATTTTGCACGACGTCGGCGACATCGAAGCGCCGGTTGGGCAGCTTTCGGTTCTTTGCGGCTCGCTCGATCTCGAAGACGTGGAAAATGAACTGCTGCACAACCGCGCGCGCGCCGGGCAAGATCTGCACGCCGCCGAACAGGGCATCATCTCGCGGTTCGGCGCCATGCTCGAGGAGTTCGCCGACGCGTTCGATGTGGTGATCTTCGACTGCCCGCCCGGCCTCTCGTTCTCCGCGCGGGCGGCGCTTCGGATTGCACACAAGGTCATCGTGCCGTTTCGTCCGGACTTCGTGTCGAGCTACGCCATCGACCGGATTTCGACCGTGGTCGAAGAAGGCAACGATCTTCGGACCGTGTTGTCCGTTCCGAAGGAGAAGCGCCGCTATATCGGTCTCGTGAATTTCTGGCGCGATGGCAATTTCCAGCGCCTGCATTACGGCAACGTGGCCGCCGCGCATCCGGTGATGCGCACCGCGATCCCTGAAGACGACGGCATCGCCGAAGCGTTCGAATATCGCGGCGAGCCGCTTTCCCTCGACGAGAAGTACGGTTCGGCAGCGAGCGTCGTGCGCGCGCTCTGCGGCGAAACGGTCGATTCGATTATTCTGCGTTATGAGCGCGAGGCCGCCGCATGACCGAAGTGCAGACGAATGCCCTGATCCTGAAGCTTCGCGTGCTGTTCGATACCATCGCAAAGGAAGCCGAAGCGAACCCGACTTTCGCCCGGAAGGTCGAAGCTTCGCTTCACGGCATTCTCGACCGCGCAGCGGTCGTATCCAACGCGGAAAGCATCGCCCGCCGGTTCGCGCCATCGCGCAGCGCACCGCAGTCGCCGCCGCCGCCGTGGGCACCCCCTGCCCCGTCGTCCTGGAGCCCGCCCGCGCCGCCGTCTCGCGCCACGCCTCCGCGGTCGGCGTGGTCTCCGCCCGCTCAGCCCCCCAGAACCACGCCGGACGGCCCTTCCATGCTCGACGGCGTAACGTTCGACCCCTTGGAATGCCACATCGAGGCGGCGGTCATGGGCGGGCGCGAGCAAGAGGCGCGCGCCTTTCTCGGGCGGCTCGACCGTTCGCAGCTTGAAGAAGTGGTGAAGGCGCAGCGGTTGCCCGGCCAGCGCTCGCTCACGCAGGCCATTCGCGATGCGGAGCAGGCGTCCGCCGTCGACGCCATCGTGGACAGCGCCGCCGAGCGCGTAAAGAGGCGGTTTTCGGCTATCGGGTGAGGCGGTTTCGCTCTCCTTGTCAGGAGCGCGAAGACGCACGCGTGCCAACGAGATGGGCAAACAGCGGCGAGCGCCGCCGTTTGCCTTGCAGGGCGAAGTTTACTTCAAGGGTTCGTAGCTCGAACTGCCGCCGAGGCGATAGTTGAGGCCGATCTTGGCTGTGTGGAACGACGTTTCCGGCCCTTCGATCGTATTGCCGGCGGCGCTGGACAGATCCTCCTTGCCGAAGTCGACATACTGATATTCGCCCTTCAGCGACCAGTTCTGCGAAACCTTGTATTCGATGCCGCCGCCAGCGGTCCAGCCGGTGCGCGTATCGTTGTTGTCGAACAGGACGCCCGCGTAGTCGAGCTTCTGGTTTGCGCCGCCATAGGCGAAGCCGCCCGTACCGAAGAGCAGCGTGTTGCCGAAGGCATAGCCGAGGCGTCCGCGCAACGTTCCGAACCAGTCGGTGCTTTCGCGGCTCGTATAGGCGCTGCTCCCGTCGGAGCCGCTGGATTTACCGTTCAGTCGCCCGGCCTGAATGTCGGTTTCCAGACCGTAGACGAAATTTCCGCTCTGGAAATTGTAGCCGATCTGACCGCCGCCGAACCCGCCATCGACGTCGCCGCGCGCGCCCTTCTCGCCTGAAGGAAGGTTGACCGAATCGTCACCCGCTCCCCAGGCGTAGCCGCCGTTGACGCCGACATAGAAGCCCGCCCAGGTATTGGGCTGAACGACCGGCGGTGGCGGTGCGTATGTGGTGGGTGCTGGCGCGCGATACATGTCGGCGGCGTTGGCGCCAAGCGGTCCTGAGATCGCGGCGCCGATGAGCGCAAGACAGAGAGACCGATAACGAACTGTGTGCATTTCCGAAAATCCCCCTCAGCGGAGCGCGCCCGGAAGGCCGCTCCCTTGATGTCGGATGGTTAAGGGTTGCTGAAAACAACAGCCGAACTTGGGCGATGGCAAGGCACGAGCAAGATTTCGAGACAAAGCGAGGGTTTGCGGGAACCGAAGGCGGAGCCGATGCTGCGAAAACTTTGCAGGAAACACAGAGGCATAGCTGCCGCCGCCCGCCAGTGTGCGCCTCGCATGGCGGGCGGCCTGTCTGCCACCCGCCCGCGCATGACGTTACGCACCTGATCCGTGCGGCGTGGCAGTCGGCTCCACCGGAGCGCCGTGACGGTCGAGGGCGGCGTGAAGCTTCTCCATGTCGAGCTGTCCTTCCCATCGCGCGACGACGAGCGTCGCCACCGCGTTGCCGATGAAATTCGTCAACGCGCGGCATTCGGACATGAACCGATCGATACCGAGGAGCAGCGCCACACCGGCCACCGGTATCTCCGGCACGGCCTGCAAGGTGGCCGCAAGCGTGATGAAGCCGCCGCCCGTTACCGCCGCGGCCCCTTTCGAGGTGAGCATCGCAACGCCGAGGATCAGAAGCTCGTGGGACAGCGTGATATGCGTGTTCGTCGCCTGCGCGATGAAAAGCGTCGCGAGCGTCATGTAGATGTTGGTGCCGTCGAGGTTGAACGAATAGCCGGTCGGCACGACAAGCGAGACCACAGGCCGCCCCGCGCCCGCCGCCTCAAGCTTCTTCATAAGGAGCGGCAGAGCGCTTTCCGACGACGACGTGCCGAGCACGATCAAGAGTTCCTCGCGGATGTAGCGCAACAGCTTGAAGATGTTGAAGCCGACGAGCTTCGCGATGATCCCGAGCACGATCGACACGAACAGGAAGGCCGTGAGGTAGAACGTGAAGATCAGGAAAAGTAGATTGCCGATCGACTTGACGCCATAGGCGCCGACCGTGAAGGCCATGGCGCCGAATGCGCCGATGGGCGCGAACCGCATGATGATACCGACCATGCGGAAGACGACCTTTTCACCGTAGCGCACCGCTTCCAGAACCGGTTCGCCTTCCTTGCCGAGCGCGCTGATCGCGAGGCCGGTCAGGATCGCCACGAACAGCACCTGAAGGATCTCGCCGCTCGTCAGCGCGCTGAAGACGGTTTCGGGGATGATGTGGATGATGAAATCCACCATCGAGGTGTGCGCGGCGTTGCTGGTGATCTTTGAAACGGCATTCGTGTCGAGAGTGGCGGGGTCGATATTGAAGCCCGCCCCCGGCTGGAGGGTACGCGCCACGATAAGGCCCACGACGAGCGCGAAGGTGGACACCACCTCGAAATAGATCAGCGCCTTGCCGCCGACGCGGCCGACGCGCTTGACATCGCCCATGGCCGCGATGCCGACCACCACGGTGCAGAAGATTACCGGCGCGATGATCATCTTGACGAGTTTGATGAATCCCTCGCCGAAAGGCTTCATCGCAGCGCCGAGATTGGGGAAGAAGTAACCAAGCAAAATGCCGATGGCGACGGCGATCAGAACCTGGACGTAGAGTATCTTGTAGAAAGGTTTCTTCTGCATTGGTTTCCGACCGCGCGAACACTCGCCCGGAAATCTCGTTTCCAGACGGTTTTGTGCCGGGCGGCTCCCGCGAAATCTGTTCGATTGCGCCGTCTTCTAACGACGCGCTACCCCGATCCCATTCAGGCGAATGGCGCGGCACCCCATACACCTATGGGCGGCGACTTAACAGCGATAAAAATGCGAATGTCGCATCTCGTTTAGTCAGCTTTTTCTTCGCGGATAAACTTAAGCCACCGAAAACGAGCGAAACAGGGTTTGGCGGTCACCATCCATGACTAAACCGCAATGGCGCATCGACTCAAACGCAATGCCCGTGGGAACCCGTTCGGGCTCCAGAAGCTGCGGGGGCGAAATCTTTCTGCGCGGCCACGCGCGACTCGAAATGAACCAATACGTATGGCGCAGCGCGCACGAAAGAAAATATCGCGGCGTCGGGCCGGGAGGCGCGGCTTCGCCACGGGCAACAAGCGCCGCCCATCGCGAAGCTGGCCGCTGCTCCGCCGTCAGGCGACGTTGGCAAGCCGTTGAAGCGCGGCTTTCAGGCGCTCGGCGGCGGCTACCGCCTCGGCGCGGCGCTCGCGGTTATCCTCCAGAACTTCTTCAGCCGCTTTCGCCACGAACTGCTCGTTCGCGAAGCGCGCGTCGATCTTGGTGATCTCGGATTCGTGCTTGCCGATTTCCTTCTTCAGCCGCTCGCGCTCGGCCGCGATGTCGATCACGCCCGCCAGTGCCAGCGCCATCGTCGCCTCGCCCAGCACGAATTGCGCGGAACCTTGCGGCGGCACATCCGCGAAGCCGATGTCCGACAGCCGCGCCATGCGCTTCAGGAAAGCCTCATAGCGGGCCGCGCGCGCCTTCGTGTCGTCCGTCGCGCCGGTGAGCGTGAGCGGCAGAAGCGTCGCGGGCGGCACGTTCATTTCAGAGCGCAGCGAGCGGATTTCGCTGATGAGGTCGATCACCCAGTCGATCTCGGCGAGCGCAGCCGCGTCCGTGTCGCGCGCGGGGGTCGGCCACGGGGCGAGCGCCAGCAGCGACGTGCGTGCGGGGCCATCTTCGCCCGTCACCGTCCAAAGCTCCTCGGTGACGAAGGGCATGAACGGATGGAGCAGCTTCAGGATTTCGTCCAGCGCCCACGCAGCGGTGGCTTGTGTCTCGGCCTTGGCGGCTTCGTCCTCGCCCATGAACACGGGCTTGGCGAATTCGAGATACCAGTCGCAGAAGCGGTTCCACACGAAGCGGTAGACCGCGCCCGCCGCGTCGTTGAAGCGGTACGCCTCGATGGCTTCGGTGACGGCGGCGGCGGTCGCCTGTGCCTCGGCATAGATCCAGCGGTTGAGCGTGAGCTTCGCGCCCGCCGGGTCGAAGCCCTCCTTCCCTACGCAGCCGTTCATCTCGCAGAAGCGCGCCGCGTTCCAGAGCTTCGTCGCGAAGTTGCGATAGCCCTCGATGCGCTGCATCGAGAGCTTCACGTCGCGGCCCTGCGCCGCCATCGCCGCCATGGTGAAGCGCAGCGCGTCCGCGCCGTAATTGTCCATGACGGAGAGCGGATCGACGACATTGCCCTTCGACTTCGACATCTTCGCGCCCTTCTCGTCGCGGACGAGCGCGTGAATGTAGACGTCGCGGAACGGCACCTCTTTTTTGAAGTGCAGCCCCAGCATCATCATGCGGGCGACCCAGAAGAAGATGATGTCGAAGCCCGTGACGAGCACTGATGTCGGGTAATAGCGCGCGAGTTCCGGCGTCTCGTCGGGCCAGCCGAGGGTCGAGAACGGCCACAGCCCGGATGAAAACCACGTGTCGAGCACGTCTTCGTCGCGCCACAGGGGGATCGGCCGAACGCCCTCGCGAATCTCACGGACAATATCGATCCATGACCCTTTAGGCATTTCGGAAACGACTTCAATCTTCAACTTATCAAGCTGGAGACCGAACCTATCAGCGCGCTCCGCGTAGAACTTATATGCAAGGCTGATAGCTTCCTCTTCAGTTGCAGCGACTACAATCTCGTCGCCGATCCAAGATGGCATCGCAAAATTCAAGTCCCAAACGGGGTGATACCACGCCGGGATCTGATGCCCCCACCAGAGCTGGCGCGAGATGCACCACGGCTGGATGTTCTCAAGCCACTGAAAGTAAACGGTGCGCCAGTTTTCCGGCACGAAGCGCGTCTTGCCCTCGCGCACGGCGACAAGCGCGGGCTCGGCCAGCGTCTTCGCGTCGACAAACCACTGGTCCGTCAGATACGGCTCGACGACGACATTGGAGCGGTCGCCATAGGGCACCTTCATCAGATGCGGCTCAATCTTTTCGACAAGGTCCAGCGCCACGAGATCGGCGACGACGCGTTTGCGCGCCTCGAAGCGGTCGAGCCCGCGATACGCCTCCGGCACCTCATCGTTGAGTTCCCCCGTCGGCGTGAGAATGTTGAACAGCGCCAGATTGTGGCGGCGGCCTACCTCGAAGTCGTCCGTGTCGTGCGCGGGCGTGATCTTCACCGCGCCGGACCCCTGTTCCGGGTCGGCGTGCTCGTCCGCGACAATGGGGATTTCGCGGCCCACCAGCGGCAGGACGACCGTCTTGCCGATATAGGGCTTCCAGCGTTCGTCCTCGGGGTTCACCGCGACGGCCATATCGCCCAGCATCGTCTCGGGCCGCGTGGTGGCGACGACGACGAATTTGCGGTCGAGCTTCTCCGCGTCCTTGATCGGATATTTGAAATAGTAGAGATGACCGCTCGGATCGCGGTCGATGACCTTGGCGAAGGCAACCGCATCGAAGGGCTTTTCCTCCGCCGTCTTCTCGGACCACGAGAAATTGCCCTTCTTCTCGACCGAGATCACCTCAAGATCCGAGATCGCGGTTTGCAGCTTCGGGTCCCAGTTGACGAGCCGCTTGTCCTTGCGGATCATACGCTGACCGTCTGGCCCAATGGTGTTGTAGAGGTCGACGAACACCTTGACGACGGCGCGCGACAGCCCCTCGTCCATGGTGAAGCGCTCGCGCGACCAGTCGCACGATGCGCCGAGCCGCTTAAGCTGGTTCACGATGGTGCCGCCGGAATGCTCCTTCCACGCCCAGACGCGGCGCAGGAATTCTTCGCGGCCGAGGTCGCGGCGCGACGGCTCCTGCTTCTCCATCAGCTGGCGCTCGACAAGGCTTTGCGTCGCGATGCCCGCATGGTCGGTGCCGGGCTGCCAGAGCACGTCGCGGCCGCGCATGCGGTAGAACCGCGCGAGCACGTCCTGAAGCGTGTTGTTGAGCGCGTGGCCCATATGCAAGGAGCCCGTCACGTTCGGCGGCGGAATTACGATCGAATACGGCTCCGCCTTCGGATTGACTTCGAGCGCTTTCCCGGCGCGGAAGGCTTCTGCATCCTCCCAGGCTTTGGACATGCGCGGTTCGATGGCGGCGTGATCGTAAGTTTTTTCCAACATTGGCGTGAGCGCCTGACTTGATGAGCTTGAAGGTCCGGTAGATGTAGAAAAACGGCAAGCGCGCGGCAACCGCTAAAGCGGGCCGCGCCGGGTTGCCTTGTGCATCGCGAGCTAAAAGCCGCGAGGATGCGAGCGAAGGCGAGCCAGCGCTCGCCTATACCTGATCGTCCGATTTCGGGAAAACACCGCGTGCCGCGATCTCGTCGCGGATCGCGCTTTCGAGGATGCGCGGCATGTTCTCGTTGAGCCACTGCACCAGCATCGGACGCAGCATCTCACGGACGGCGGCTTCGAGCGGTCCCGTTGCGGTCGGCGGAACCGCGGCAGCCTGAGACGGCGCGGGCGCCTGCACGTGCGCTTGTTGCGCGGGTAGCGCTTGCGATGGATAAGACGGCGACGGCTGCTCCGCGCCGATGAAGCGGGCCTGCGCGAGCGGCGGCTCCGCCTCTTCAACGACGGGTTCCGGCTCCGGTTCGGACGCAGCCGCTTCGGACGCGGGCTCACTGTCAAACGAGGTGGAAGCCAGTAGCCAGGGTGCAAAATCGGGGCGAGGACCACGCTGAACCGGGGCGTCGAAATGGCGCTCCGGCTCCTGTTCGAAATGCGCCTGGTGAAAATGCTCCTGTTCGACGCTGCGGCCGTCGGGCGCGCCAGCTTCGTCGGCCTGCGCCTCCTCGGACGGCAGATCCTCGGACCGTGCCTCCTCGATCTCGCGGAAAGGCTCCGTTCCGGGAGACACAGCCTGCGCGATCTCGGTCTCGGCGGCCTCCGACTGCACGGGGTCGGCAGCTTCTGCCGGAGCATCGAGCGCTGCATCGTCGGTCTTCAACGGCGCTTCCTGCGCGGTCACAGGCTCGAAAGCGGCAGCTTCGCGGCCCTCTGCTTCCTGATCCTCTTCGTCGTTCACGTCGTGGCGGAAATCGTGGCGCAAGACTTCGTCGAGCAGGCTCGGAAGGGGCTGCACGGTCTTGCCGGCGCTCTGGCGCTCGATGGCGCTGGCGAAGCTCTCGGTTACCTCGGCCTTCCGGTCGTCCGCAAGCGTCTCGAAATCGACCTCGCCGGCCTGCGCGAGTTCCTCGGCGTCCATCGCCTCGACGGCGTCGCGGGCCAACCGCTCGGCGAGGACGGCCATTGCCGAATCTTCCGGCCCGGTGGCGGCATTCGCCTCCGGCTCCGGCGCGGCAGCGGCCTGGGTCTTCGGGGTTTCCTCCGCGCGCGGCTGGATATCCTGCGGAATGAGCGGCACCGGACCTGCGGCGGGAATGGGCATGTGAATGTCTTCGGCCCATCGCTTCTGCGGCCTCGGCGCGGTGGCGTCGGAGGCCACGCGCGGTGTGACGGGTGCGGCCGGGATGGGGGTTGCGGCGGGCGCGCCAGGCAGCTCTCGCCGCGACCAGATCGTGCGCGGAGGCGCCTGCACCGGACGCGGCTGAACGTCATGCGAATCGCCCCCCGAACCGGGTGTTTCGCGACGATATGGCTCCGCGCCGGTCGTCTCGGCCCGCGGCGTTTCGAGATGCGCGGCAACGCGCTCCATTGGCGACATCGCCTGCGCGCTCACGGGGTGAACCGCCCGGCGCTCTTCCCGCGCGGTAGCGGGTGCTTGCGCAACGGGTTCCGCCTTCTGCGCTGGCCGGTGATTTGGCTCAGTCCCGGCCGAAACCGAAGACGCTGCCCGCTCCACCGGAAACACAAGTTCCTCGGTGAGGTCGAGAACGTCTTCCTCGACGGGCCTGACGGGAGATCCGGCTGATGTGGGACGCCCGCTCTCTGTTGCAGACGGTTTGCCGTCCTCAGAGATAATCGAGCGGATGGAGGCGAGAATCTCCTCCATCGACGGTTCGGGAGCCTGATCTGCGCGGTTCATGCCAATCACCCTGTACGAGCGCGCCCACCTTTGAGCGGGCACGTTTCACCTATGCCTGAATCACCGCTGGAAACCAGCCGCATCAGGCTAGTGTCATCGGAAAGGCTTCGCCACCGGTTTCACGGGATTTGCGGCAGTTTTTGGGTATAAGCAGGGCCATCGGCCGAATCCTGCCCCGGAAGAAGCCCCGGATCCTCGACGGGAACGACGCGCGGATCTTCCTGACTTTCAACAGACGCACCCCAGCCATACCACGCATCCTTGACCTGGGCGTAATAGCGGGTTGGATCGTAAAGTTCCGCCTGAAGCGAGATATCGGAGGCCGTGAGGCGTCCCATGCCCGAAAGCACGGAGTACGACGCCACGACGAGGTCGCGGCGGTAGGACACGAGATTGACCTGCGCATTCAGGTTCTGCTGCTCAGAATTCAGCACGTCGAGCAGCGTGCGCTGGCCGACGCGCTCTTCCTCGCGCACGCCCTGAAGCGCGATTCTTGTCGCCTCGACTGCCGCCTCACCGGCGGCGACGTTGCCTTTCGCGGCGATCAGAAGACCCCAGGCCGAACTGACCTGCTGGCGAGCGATTTCGCGTGCTTCGTCGATCTGCTGGCGGCGCTGGGACAGCGTCTCGATCTCGGCGCGGATACGGGCCGAAACTTCGCCGCCCTCGTAGATCGGAATGTTGAGACTGCCGACGATGCGCGCATCGTCATACTGGTTGATCAGCGGACTCTGCGTCTGCGCGCCCTTCGTATAGCTCGCCTCGACGGTAAGCTGGGGCAGGAGTTCGCCCTTCACCTGCTTGACCTGATGCTGCTGGGCGCGCTCGCGAAAGAGGGCGGAGAGAATGAGCGGGTTCTCGGACTGCGCGACAGCGATTGCCTCGTCGAGCGTCTTGGGAAGCAGATTGGTCGCCGGACCCGGATCGCGCAGCGTTCCCGGCGGATGGCCGATATACTGCGCGAATCGGGCCTGGTCGCCGTAAAGCGTGCCCTGAGCGATGGACAGATCCGCTTGCGACTGGGCGAGACCGGACTGGGCCTGCGCCACGTCGGTGCGCGTCACCTCGCCCACCTTGAAGCGGTCCTCGGTCGCGCGCAGTTGTTCGGCCAGAACTCGGACATTGTTCTGGCGGAGGTTCACGATTGCCTGATCGCGCACCACGTCCATATAGGCGGTTGCCGCGTTCAGAAGCATCGTCTGCTCGGAATTGCGCACGTCCTCGCGGCCCGCCTCTACGGAAGCCTCGGCGCCCTTGACGTTGTTGTAGGTGCGAAAACCGTCGAACACGTTCTGCTGCACGGCGATCTGCGCAGTGCGGGGATTGTAGAGGCCGTTCGAAGCCTGCGAGCTATCGAACACACTGATTGGAATGCTGCCGTTCACTCTCCCGTCAGTGCAATCCGTGGCGCACAAAGCAATATTTTGGTCCGCACCGAAACCACTGCTTTGATACCGCGTGCGCGTATCGGCGCGGCCTGCCTGAAGCGTGGCGCTGACGCGGGGCCTGTATCCCGACTTCGCGCGCGCGACCTGGTTGTCCGTCGCACGCAGTTGAGCCCTCGCCGCCTTCAGCGTCGGGTTGTATAGATAAGCGGCGGTCAACGCTTCCTTAAGGCTCTCGGCGCTGACAGGACCTCCCAGCGCAATGCTCAAGGCCAAGGCCGAGCAAAGCGTCCTGGAAGCTCTGACAAAACGGGAGGAAAAACTTCTTAACGGCATGGACTGCTTCCGTTGTTCGAACCCGCACCAACGCATGCACCACATCGTCAACGCGGCACAGAGCATGTGCCTGCGGAAAGCTATCCATGAGAAGGCATAAGCAAAAGTAAAATCGGCTCGTCACCAGTGCTTTTCGGAGGTTTTTGCGTGGGCCCGTTGCTAAGTTGCCGCAGCGACGATAATTCTGTGACAATACGTTACGCTCTGCGAAGATCTTGCGACGTATCCTTACAATTGCACGGAATATCGGAACGATTCGTTCAGGGCTTGAGGCCTGATTATCAACCCGCAATCCAGGTTGATTCCCAAAACGCAGTCTGGTTTCGAAATGAACTGCATGGAAGGCGCCGGTTTTGCCAAAACTCACAGCGCCTTTTTGATTCTCATAGCGCCTTCCGATTCCGGGAAGAAGCGTTCGCAGCCGAAAACGCAGCACCGCAGCCTTTTGATTCCATCAAGGCGCGCTTTATCTCTCCGCTTTATCGTGCGTCTTGACAGAACCGCTCCAGCTTCTGGGGCACGCTAGAACGTGAATTGCGGCTGTGGTTCGAAGCCCGGAAGGTAGTCTGCCGACGCATCGAACAGCGGGCGCCCGGAAACGACGTCGCCGCTTTTCTCATAAAGCCACGCGCGGCCGAGCCAGCCCCGGCGCACAATCGCAACGAGCCGTCCACCATCGGCAAGCTGGTCGAACAGGGCCTTCGGCTCCTCCGCCACCGCACCATTGACGACGATGAGGCTGAACGGCTTTTGCGAGGGCACACCTTTTTCGAGCGCACCCGCGTGAACGCCGACGTTGCTTGCCCCCAGAAGGGACAAGCGCTTCTTCATGGCATCGGCCAGCGCAGCCGACGTTTCGAGCGCGTCGACCTTGGCAGCGATGCGCGAGAGGATCGCCGCGCTGTAGCCCGTGGCCCCGCCGACGTCGAGCACGTGGTCTTCGCGGGAAGGCTCCGCCGCCTCAAGGAGCCTTGCGAGCACCATCGGCTGCAGAAGATAGCGCGCGGGTTCATCGCCCTCGGCTTCGACGGCGAGCAAACCCTCGTCGATATAGGCGAGCTGCTGGCGATTCTCGGGAACGAACAGCTCGCGCGGCAGCGAGGCGAACGCATCCAGTATGAGAGGGTCGCGCACCCCATTCGGCCTGATTTGCGATTCGACCATGTGAAGCCGCGCCGTTGCAAAATTCATCGTCTGCCGTGCCCCGAAAGTTCCTTGCGCTGCGATGGGTAACAAAAAATGGCGCACGTGAACAGAGGCACGAAAACGCATTGCATGGACACTTTTCATGCGCCGACGATCATGCTACCAAGTCAGGCAGAGGCCACGTGGCGGAGTGGTGACGCATCGGACTGCAAATCCGCGCACCCCGGTTCGATTCCGGGCGTGGCCTCCATCTTTAGCCTCGTGCGACAGGCTTTCGCGCACCCAACCACATCTGACAAAATCGCACCAAACGCCATAACCGGGTTACGCCTCGGGATACTCGGTTTGTTGCGCGCCCGACAACACGGCGCGAGGGAGCGGATTGCGACTCGATCCCGGCGCTGGCGGCTTCATCGCCCTTCCCCGCACTGCAAGCCGGAACGCATGACGCAATGAAAGCGAGAGCCGCCAGGAATCTGGGATGCCTTATAAATGCGCCAGAATCGACACACTTCCGCCTAATTTGATAAAGAGGTGAAGTATCTCGCGATACGTCAGGCGACGGTCTCAGTATATATCGATATCAGAATCAGCGAGAGTTAGCGGGCATCAATTTAGAATTATTGTACTTCTATATTATCCAGTAATTTGGAAGACTTGCCGTTTCGATGAGTTTGCCTTAAATGCGAGGCTACATGCAGAAAAGGACACGGGAAGCCACCATGAGAAAAACTATTTTTGCCGGCGCGCTTTCAATCGCGACGATTATTTTAGGATTCGCTGCCAAGGCGCAGGAACTGACCGTGTATTCCGGTCGCGGCGAAAGCTTTGCCGGTCCCGTCTTCAAGATTTTCGAGGAGCAGACGGGAATCAAGGTCAAGGCGCGTTACGGCTCCACCGCGGAGCTGTCCGCGCTTCTGAAGGAAGAAGGCGCGAAATCGCCCGCCGATGTATTCCTCGCGCAGGATGCGGGCGCGCTGATCGAAAACCGCACGCTTTTCGCCGACGCGCCGAAGGCGCTGTCGGAAACCGCGCTGCCTGAGTTCCGCAGCAACGATCCGAAATGGCTCGCCACGTCCGGCCGCGCCCGCACGCTCGTCTACTCGAAGGAGCGCGTCAAAGCCGACCAGCTGCCGAAATCCGTGTTCGACCTGACGAAGCCGGAATGGAAGGGCAAGGTCGGCTATTCGCCCAAGAACGCAAGCTTTCAGGCCTTCCTGACGGCGCTGCGCGTTCAGGAAGGCGAGGAAAAGGCGAAGGCTTTCGTCAAGGGACTCGTCGATAACGGCGCGAAGACCTACGCCAACAATGTCGCCATCGTGCAGGCCGTCGCCGATGGCGAGATCGATGCGGGCCTCGTCAACTCCTATTACCTCACACGCTTCGTGGCGCGCGATGCGAAGGTTCCGGTGGCGCAGACATTCTTCGACAAGGGCGATATCGGCAATCTCTTGTTCGTATCCGGCGCGGGTATCGTCGAAACGAGCAAGAACAAGGAGAACGCTGCAAAGCTTCTGGAGTTCTTCCTGAGCCCCGCCGTGCAGCAGCATTTCGCAAGCGCCGTCGGCGAGTATCCGGTCATCAAGGGCGTCATCCCGAACCCGACACTGACCGGCCCTCTCGCAACGCCGAAGGATTACGCGCCCAACGTTCCGCTGGAAAAGCTCGGCGACGTCAGCGCCACCAAGAAGCTCCTGACCGAACTCGGCCTCTTGTAACAATGAAACTCCGGACGGAAACGGCAAACGGGACGCGCAACACCCGCGATCAGGCGAAATGACCGCGCGGCAGCGAGCCCTCGCCGGGCGTCCGGCGCCATGGATCAAGGTTTTCGGCCGTCGCGGCGCGACCGGGCGAAAGCCACCTCTTTTTCTCATGCTGCCCGCCATCGTGGCGGGCAGCATGATGTTCATTCCGCTCGTCTATCTGGTTGTCAGGGCCGGCGCGACGGAGCGTACCGAACTTGCCGCGATCGTGCTCAGGCCCTTCACGCTGGAGGTCACGCTCAATACGCTCGCCCTCGTCGGCTCGGTGCTCGTTCTCGCGACGGCGATAGCCTTACCGCTCGCGCTTCTCGTCACGCGCACGGACATCCCGGCGAAGCGGGCGATCACCATCCTCGCCACGCTGCCGCTTGCCATTCCGGGCTACGTCATGGCCTACGCGCTGATCGGGCTGTCCGGCTATTACGGACCGCTCAACGCGTTCTTCGGCCTGCGCCTTGCGCGCCCGGAGGGGCTGTTCGGCGCGGCGCTGGCGCTCTCGCTCTACACCTTCCCTTACGTCTTCCTGAACGTCCGCGCGGCGCTTCTCGGCCTCGATCCGGCGCTTGAGGAAACGGCTCGCAGCCTGGGCCGTTCGCCGCGCGCCGCTTTCCTGTCGGTGACGCTGCCGCACCTGCGACCCGCCCTCCTGTCGGCCTGGCTCGTCGTTGCGCTCTATACGCTCGGCGATTATGGCGCGATTGCCTTGATGCGCTACGACGTGCTTTCGTCCGCGATCTTCAGCCAGTACGCCAATGCGTTCGAGGTGAATTATGCCGCCTGGCTCGCGCTGATGCTGCTTGCGATCGCCGCAGCCTTTCTTGTGCTTGAAGGTGCCTTGAACCGGGAGCGTCGCCTCGCCCGGACCGGCACCGGAACGCGCCGGAATGCTCCTGTCTTGGTGCTCGGGCGATGGCGGTGGCTTGCGGTCGGCTTCGCAGGTCTGGTTCACCTCGTCTCGCTCGGCGTTCCGGCGCTCGTCATAGCCTTCTGGCTCTCGCGCGCCCCCGCCGATGTGGACTGGACCAAGGTGCCCGCCACGGTGCTCGGTACGCTTTCAGTAGCCCTTCCGGCCGCCGCGCTCGCCGTCGCCATCGCGGTGCCGGTGGCGCTTGTCGCAACGCGCTGGCCTTCGCGGCTGACCTACGGCATCGAGCGCATGACGTATTTCGGCTATGCCGTGCCCGCGCTTCCCTTTGCGCTCGCAACGGTTTTCTTCACGCTCGCCGTCGTGCCGGTCTTCTACCAGACGCTCGCGGTCCTTATAATTGCTCTCGCGCTGCACACTGCCGCGCTCGCCGTCGGCCCCGTGCGCGTCCGCCTCCTGCAAATCGGCCCGCGCGTCGAGGAAAGCGCGCGTTCTTTCGGCTATTCCGCGCCCGCCGCCTTTCGCCACGTCACGCTCCCGGCGCTCTCGCGAAGCGTGCTGGCCGGCGCGATCTTCGTCTTTATCGTGGTGGCGAAAGAACTGCCGATCACGCTTCTTCTCGCACCCTCCGGCTTCACCACCATGGCGATGAACGTTTTCAGCCGCACGCATGAGGGCATGCTCTACGAGGCCGCGCCCTATGCCGCGCTCATGATCGCCTTTTCCGCGATCTCCGTTGCGCTGATGCTCCGTTCCGAAAGAAATCACCCGTGACACATCCCGCGAACACCGACCGCCCTTTCCTTCGCATCGAGGGTGTTTCGAAGCGCTTCGGCGATATGGCGGCGCTCAAGGACGTTTCGCTCGACCTTCGCGAAGGCGAGATCCATGCTCTGATCGGGCCGTCCGGCTGCGGCAAGTCCACGCTTCTTCGCATCGTCGCCGGTTTCGAGACGGCGGACGAAGGGTCCGTTCATCTGGGGCAGCGCCGCATCGACACGCTCAAGCCCGAAGCGCGCGGCATCGGCATCGTCTTCCAAGACTATGCGTTGTTTCCGCATCTGACCACGGCGCAAAACGTGGCATTCGCGCTGAAATATGCGAATGTCTCCCGTCGGACGGCAGGGACCGCACCATTCCTGCGCATGGTTCGCCTTGAAGGCTTCGAAAACCGCTTTCCCGACGAATTGTCGGGCGGACAGCAGCAGCGCGTTGCGCTCGCGCGGACCTTCGCGGCGGGCCCGCGCGCCATCCTTCTCGACGAGCCGTTTTCCAATCTCGACGCCTCCTTGCGCGAGACGACCCGGCGCGAGATCCGCGACATCCTGAAGGCGAGCGGCCTCGGCATTCTGTTCGTCACCCACGACCGCGAGGAAGCGTTGTCCTTCGCCGACCGCATCACCGTGCTCCGCCAGGGGCGCATCGAACAGACGGGGCTGCCGAAGGATCTCTATTTTCGCCCGGCTAACGCCTTCGTCGCGGCCTTTCTCGGTTCGACCAATCTCCTCGATGGCGTCGCGAGCGGGGCGAGTGCCGAAACGCCGCTCGGGCGCGTGAGCCTCGACCGGCCCGCAAGCGGCCCCGTGCGGCTGTCGCTGCGCCCCGAATCGATCCGCATTGCGCCCGAAGGTGGCGAAGGCGTGCCCGCCACCGTCGCGAGCCTCGTGTTCAAGGGCCACGACGCGTCGGCATTCGTGCGCGTGGGCGAGACGACTTTCGAGGTGCTGACAACCGCGTCGCTCGATATCGAGCCCGGGCAGTGCGTGCATGTCGCCGCGCGCTCGTGCGCCGTCGTACTGGAGGAGTAAAAGCGCTTCTGCGCGCGGGTGTTTTTCGAGGGCGGAGAAGCGAGCCTCCTGTCTGCCCTCGTCCCTATCTACTTCTGGAAGATCTGATCGAAGACGCCGCCTTCGCCGAAGTGCTCTTTCTGTGCTTTTTCCCAGCCGCCGAGAAGCCCCTCCACCGTGAATGTTTTCAGCGCCGGGAAACGGCTCGCATGTTTCGCGGCGACCTCTGCATCGCGCGGCCGAAAATCGCGGTTCGCGATGATCTCCTGCCCCTGCGGTGAGAACAGGAATTCGAGATAGGCCGTCGCTTGCTTCCGCGTGCCGCGCCTGTCGACGACCGAATCGACGACCGCCACCGGCGGCTCCGCCTCGATGCTGATCGACGGATACACGATGTCGAACTTGTCCTCGCCGATCTCTCGGGCGAGCGCCAGGGCTTCGCTCTCGAAGGTGATCAGCACATCGCCGATCTGGTTCTGCGTGAAGGTCGTCGTCGCACCGCGTCCGCCGCCGTCGAGCACGGGCACGTTCGCGAACAGCCGCGTGACGAAATCCTTCGCGGCAGCGGCATCCCCGCCTTTCTGGAGAGAATAGCCCCATGCCGAGAGATACGTATAGCGGCCATTACCCGAAGTCTTCGGGTTCGGCACAATGACCTGAAGCCCTTTTTTCGTCAGGTCGTCCCAGTCCTTGATGGCTTTCGGGTTCCCCTTGCGCACGACGAAAACGGTGGTTGTCGTATAGGGGCTGGCCTTGAACGGGAAGCGGTCGCGCCAATCCTTGGCGATGATGCCCTTGTCGGCGATGACGTCGATGTCGGGAGACTGGTTCATGGTAACGACGTCGGCTTCGAGGCCATTGAGGACGGAAAGCGCCTGCTTGCTCGACCCGCCATGCGACTGTTTCACCGTGACAGCTTCTCCGCTCTTCGCCTTCCAGTCGGCCTCGAACGCGGGGTTGATCTCCTTGTAAAGCTCGCGCGTCACATCGTAGGAGACGTTGAAGATCGTCGTCTGCGCGAAGGTTGGTGTCGAGAAGGCGAGGACCGCAAATGCGATCACTGCAGCGAAGGGCGTTCTTGGCAAAGAATTGCTCCAGCTTTTATGGTGTCTGGCGGAATAACGGACCGGAAGGCCGGACCACGCCCGGCGGCAACGGGTATAGATGAATTTATATGAGCGCACGCATCTTGCATCCAGCGCATTTTTGCCAAGAAATTGGCAAACGCCGGTTTCGATATCTATCGTCATGCTAATATTTAACTTATTTTTGGAACAGGATACTCAGGACCGAGCATTGGAGAGGCGGACTTTTCATTCGCTCCCCTTTTCGGAAAACCGGGTTGATCGCGGAAAATTGCTCGGCACGCCACCCCTGCTGCGAGGCTGACCTTGCCGGCGCTCAGCTTCCGTTGAAGTGAACCGTCCCGAAGCCGGATATGTCGTAGCCGCCGAGGTCTTCGGCTTTCGCATGGAACGCGGGAAGTGCGCAAAACTTCACAAATTTCTGAAAAGGCTGATCGAAATACGCCTTGCGCCAGATGAGCAGGTCGAACCGCTCATTCACCAGCGGCACAAAGTCGAGGCCGAATTGCCGGGCTGAGGCAGCCAGTCCGAGACCGATGTCGGCCCGGTTCGCCGCGATGGCTGAAACAAGATCGGATTCCGACCGCTCCATCCCAACGAGGTTGAAGTCTTGCGGTCGCAGCTTTTCGCAAGCGAGGAGCTGGCTGAAAATCAGCTCGCTTCCCGCTTCCGGCTGGCGGCAGAGAAGTCGGAGCCCCTTCGCATCGCGCAATGAGCGAGGCTTCCTCGCAAGATCGGTCCGCATGACAAGCCCGCGCGTGCGCCGGGCCCATTCGATCAACACCCACGGTTCCTTGCCGAAGCGATCTGCGACCGAGGCGACATTCCAGCCGGACCCCTCCGGAATATGCAATCCGGCGGCGACGCACTCGCCGGCCGCCGCGCGGTCGAGGCCGTCGAGCGCACCGTCGAGAAATGTCGCGATGCCCGAGCGCGATTCCCGTAATGCCCATTCCAGCAGAGGATCGTGGCTGCCAACAACCACAGCGGGCCTGCCGGCTTCCTTGCCATTGACCGAAGCCATGACGGGGGTCTCGCCGCTTCTGGTGCCGAGCCATGTTTCTATTTCCTCGCGCGGAAACAGGAGCTTTCCGGTCACGCGCCGAACCGGCAGCGTTCCAGCGGCCGCAAGCTCGTAAACCTTGCGCTCTTTCACCCGCAGCAGCACGGCGAGTTCACGGGTGGTCAGAAAGTCGGACATGGCTTCTGTGCGAAAAGTTCGGATGCGGAAAATAATACCACAAAACGCGCGATTCCGCAGGGTGAAACGGTCTGGCTTCCCTTCAGGCCATCACGTCTCTTTGTGCGTGCACCGCCCCGAACGGACCGGATCGCATTTTACCAGCAGAAACAAGGCCCTGTCGGCACTTAAGGCGCAAATCGCTCTCCCGATGAAACTTCCTGTTCAATGGAATGTTGAATTCGCCTGCCGCCTGATGCGAACGATTGATGAAACGCGCTGAATTTTGATCTTCTTTGCTGTTTCTTCCAGACGCCGTGGAATACGCACTATTTTCGGATATTGCTGAAGCGGTGCCAAATATCATATCACCCCAGGCAAAGCAAAAGCGGAAATACATAGAAACTACGAAAAGGCACCCCAATGGCCAATACGACATCAGAGCTTGAGACGCTCCTCATGCAGCGCTCGCTGACCGACCCGGAGCTTCTAGCTGCGGCGGAGAAGGCGGCAGATTACCGGATTCTGCCCGAAGCCACCGTGATCAAGATCGGCGGACAGAGCGTCATCGACCGGGGCCGCTCGGCAGTCTATCCGCTTGTCGAAGAAATCGTGGCTGTCCGCAAGGCGCACAAGCTGCTGATCGGCACAGGCGCCGGCACGCGCGCGCGTCACCTCTATTCGATCGCGGCGGGGCTCAACCTTCCGGCTGGCGTGCTTTCACAGCTCGGCGCATCGGTCGCGAGCCAGAACGCCGAAATGATCGGGCAACTTCTCGCCAAGCATGGCATTTCCACGGTCAGCAACGCGGGGCTCTCGGCTGTGCCGCTCTACCTGGCCGAGGTGAACGCCGTCGTGTTCTCGGGCATGCCGCCCTACGGGCTATGGGTGCGCCCTGCCGCCGATACCGTCATTCCGCCGTATCGCACCGACGCAGGTTGCTTCCTCGTTGCCGAGCAGTTCGGAACGAAAGCGATGATCTTCGTCAAGGACGAAAACGGCCTTTACACCGAAAACCCGAAGACTTCGAAGAACGCCACCTTCATCCCGAAGATATCGGTCGACGAGATGAAGGCCAAGGGGCTGCACGACTCGATCCTCGAATTCCCGATGCTCGACCTGCTCAAATCGGCGAAGCACGTTCGCGAGGTACAGGTCATCAACGGCCTCGTCGCCGGCAACCTGACGCGCGCCCTCGCCGGCGAACACGTCGGCACCATCATCACTGCGAGCTAAGGGATCACTGAAATGTCTGCCAACACCATCAAACACGTCGCCTCGCCGCTCGCGCGCCAGACGCTCCTCGACGGCCAGCTTACCGCCCCCGTCGCGGGCGTGCGCCCGATCCGCATCCTGCCGTGGCTGCAGGTCGTCAAGATCGGCGGCCGCTCTATCCTGGACCGCGGCCACGAGGCGATCCTGCCCATCGTGGACGAGTTGCGGAAACTGCTGCCGGAGCATCGTCTCCTGATCCTGACCGGCGCCGGTATCCGTGCGCGCCATCTCTATGGCGTGGGGCTGGACCTCGGTCTTCCGGTCGGCTCTCTTGCGCCACTCGCCGCAAGCGAGGCGGGCCAGAACGGCCACATCCTCGCGTCGCTGCTCGCGCCCGAGGGCGTCTCCTATATCGAGCATCCGACCGTCGCCGACCAGCTCGCCATCCACCTTTCGGCCGCCCGTGCGGTGGTGGGCAGCGCCTTCCCGCCCTATCATAACCACGAGTTTCCGGGCTCGCGCATTCCGCCCCATCGGGCCGACACGGGCGCGTTCCTGCTTGCCGACGCGCTCGGCGCGGCTGGCCTCACGATCGTGGAGGATGTGGACGGGGTTTGCACCACCGACCCGAACGGCCCCGACGGGAAAAGCGCGAAGCTCCTGAAGGAGACGAGCGCCGCCGATCTCGCGAAGCACGAGGGCACACTTCCGTTCGACCGCGCGCTGCTTGAGGTGATGGCGACCGCGCGTCACATCGAGCGCGTGCAGATCGTGAACGGGCTCGTGCCGGGGCGGCTCACCGCAGCGCTGCGCGGCGAGCATGTCGGTACCATCGTTCGCACCGGCGCGCATCCGGCGTAGCCGCACTCAAAACGGGGCGTCTCCATCGAAACGGAGGCGCTCCACTATCTCCCTTCACCGAACGTCGACGCGAAAAACAGGCTTCAGGCCCCATCCCTCGACGCGATGCGCCGAAGCAGCCGCATCAATCCCCAGGCACCGCCGGTGAGAGCCGCCATCATGCCCGCAGCAGCAAGCGCGGTCGGCGCATGGCGAGGAATGGCGGATAGGTCGGGCCAGACGACATCGGCCGTATTGTAAGGCTCGCCGGACCATTGGCAGAGCGCGCCGGTTCCATCGAGCAGCAGATCGCGCTCGACCCTCGCCGCGAGCGCCTTCGTTTCCGCGCGCCCACCGTCCCGGCTCGCCATATGCGAGAGGAGGGCCATGGTCGCCGCGAGATAGGCGTGGCTGCATTCGTTGAAGGGGCTTTCCTCGTCGGTGAGAGCCGACGGTGCGAGCCCCCACAGGCAGGCTGTAAACTGGATTTCCGCATAGTTGCGCAGACGCCAGAGCTTTTCGTCGGGCTTCACCTGAGCGTCGGCGAGCGCGAAAATCGCGGGGCGATGACGCGCGATCACAGCCATCTGCCCATGCGGGATGCTCTCGATGGAGATGCCCCCGGTCGGTCCGATGCTTTTTCGATGGGCCTCGGCGACCGGCGCCGCCGCGAGAAAGACAATGGCCGGGACGAGCCCGGCCATCAGAAGCGCCCCGTAATCGGCGATGCGCCTCATGCAGCCACGGGCTTCGCCGCGATTCGTCCGGCGACGGTGCGTTCAGCGAAAAGCCCGAAAAACGCGCCGATCAATGTCCAGACGAGCGCCTGCGTTCCTATCGACGCGGCCCGGAACTGCCACAGCGTCTGCGCCGAGAAGTTTTCCGGCACTTCCTGGATAGTGGGAAGCGCTTCCAGAGCAACGATGACGGCCAGCGCGTAAACGCCAAGGCCGACAAGCGCACCGTTCCACGCTCCGAGGCGATGAGCGAAGATCTTGCCGAGGCTCAGAGAGGCAAACGCCACTGCGAGCGAGAGAGCCATCATGCCGAAATAGAGCGCCGTGCGAATTCCGATCGTTTCCGGCGAACCCACGGCGGGCGGGTTGGCGGGATATTTCATCTGCGGCACGAGATAGAGCACGATAAAGCCCGCCAGCGCGAGGAAAGCCGCCGTCGCGCGCGGGCTGAGCCGCCCCAGACGGCCCTGAGCGAAGGCGTTGGCGATGCCGAACAGCCCGCCGAGCGCGGTTCCGAACACGACGAGGCCGGTGAGAAGCCCCGCCGTACTCTGGACCTTGCGGCTCACGAGTTCGGGTTCTTCTGCGGCAGCAGGCTCACCGCGTGCCTCTTTGGCCGCCGCCTCGGCCTTGGCGGTCTGTTCTTCAAAGGCAATGGCCTGATCGACCGGCGGTTCGCCGACCGTATAGGCAAAAAGGAAAGTGACGAGCGCGGCGAGAAGCCCGGCGAGCATGCCGCGCGCGAGATAGGAACCAGCCATGTGATTTTCGCTCCGACGTCAGTGGCAGGGGAAGCCAAGCAGATGGCGGGCGTCATGGACGGCTTCATGCACCATCATCCCGTCGAAGATCGCCACCGCGCCCTGTTCGGCGCCTACGAAATAGATCGCAAGGAGCGCGATCAGGCCGCCGAAGATGGCCCACGGAAGAATGCTGCTGAGCGGAATGACAAGGTTCGGCACGTCAGCGACGTCGTGCCGGTGGGCGATGTCGGTCATGATATCTCCTTGGGATTGCGCGTCCCGTTCGAGTTATGACGCCGAGAATTTGAGGGTCTGACTCACGGCTCGGGGACCGTTAACAGTGGCGCGACCGCGCCGGAATTTCACCGGCTTCCTCATCTCGGGCGAGCGGATGATGAACCCCGTGTCGACCGCCGTCAACTCGCTAGATACCGAGCGCGTTGCGAGGAGGTGCCCGGGAATGCTCGGACAAGATTGCGCCGCAATCGCAAATGTGTAATCGAGATCGAAGCGCGGCCTTCACGGGATTGCCGTCGCGGTCCGGCGGACCGAGCCGGAAAAGCCGGGGGCTGCATTTTGCAAGTAGCGCATGGATTGGCGGGCCTTGCCACGCTTCTGGCCGTGGCCTGGTGCCTTAGCGAGGATCGCTGGCGTCTTCCCCTCCGCGTCGTCGCGGGCGGCATAGCGCTTCAAATAGCCCTCGCCGTGCTGTGCATCGAGTTTCCGCCGGCGACCGCCGTTTTCGCGACCCTGAACGACGCCGTCGGAACTCTCCAGACCGCGACCGACGCCGGGACCGCGCTCGTTTTCGGCTATCTCGGCGGCGCGCCCCTGCCCTTCAGCGAAGTGACGCCGGGCGCGAGTTTCGTTCTGGCTTTCAAGGCGTTTCCGCTCGTGCTCGTCATCAGCGCGCTTGCGAGCCTCATGCTCTATCTCGGCATCCTCCAGCGTATCGTCGGCGGCTTCGCCTTTATCCTGCGAAACACACTCGGCATCGGTGGCGCGCTCGGTCTCGGCGCGGCGGTCCACATTTTCGTCGGCATGGTGGAAGCGCCGCTTCTGGTGCGCGCCTATCTCAGCCGGATGTCGCGCGGCGAGCTTTTTGCGCTCATGAGTTGCGGCATGGCGGGCGTGGCCGGCACCATGATGGTGATCTATGCGTCGCTGCTCGGCCCCGTCATTCCGGGCGCGCTCGGCAACATCCTCATCGCCTCCGTGATTTCGACGCCCGCCGCGCTCGCCATCGCCGCGATCATGGTGCCGTTCAAGGCAGGCGCGCGCGAGCCTGCCGTGCTCGAACAGAGCGACCCGCCGTCTAGCGCCCTCGAATCGATCACGCGCGGCACGACCGACGGCATTTTCCTCGTCGCCAGTATCATCGCGATGCTGATCGTCTTCGTGGCGCTCGTCCATCTCGTCAATGCCGGGCTGGGCCTCATTCCCTATCCGGGCGGCGGCGCGATTACGCTGCAACAGCTTTTCGGGCTCGTATTCAAACCGCTGCTGTGGGCCATCGGTATCGGAGCGAACGAACTCGACACGGCAGCGGGCCTGATGGCGACAAAGACCGTCGTGAACGAGTTCGCCGCCTATCTCGACCTTGCGCGGTTGCCTCCCGACGCGCTGAGCGCGCGCTCGAAGATGATCATGACCTATGCGCTGTGCGGTTTCGCCAATTTCGGCAGCGCCGGGATCATGATCGGGGGCATGACTGTGATGGCGCCCGAAAGGCGCTCGGAAATCGTGGAACTTGCGCCGAGATCGATCGTGTCGGGCACGCTCGCGACGATGTCGAGCGGAGCTGTTGCCGGCATGCTGGCCTAGGAAGTGTGGACTCTTGGGATTCCCCAGGGCATGCAAATCAGATTCAAGGCTGTCATTTGGGAGGCAGCCATGGGTGTTCT